>CAUZWB010000303.1:0-3692 GCA_963583525.1 Verrucomicrobiia bacterium
CGCGCGGGATGGATGTGGAATCCGGCCTGCACGACTTTCTGAATGACGACGCCGAGTTTGTGACCGCTGCAAAAACCAGCGGCGCCACCCTGCGCGACCTTCGCGCCAACGACGAACGCGACGTCGCCCAACGCAAAAATATTTCCGACGATTGCCTCCGCATTCACACCGTTGGGCACGATTGCAGCGTTGGCAAAATGGTGGTGTCCATCGAGCTGGCGCGCGGTTTGAGTGCTGCGGGCGTTGACGCCAAGTTCATCGCTACCGGCCAAACCGGAATGCTCGTCGAAGGCGACGGCTGCCCCATCGACGCCGTCGTTGCCGATTTCATCAGTGGCGCAGTCGAGAAACAAATCCTCGCGCATCAACACCATCGCGTGCTCGTCATCGAGGGCCAAGGCAGCCTCACGCACCCGTGCTACTCCGCCGTCACCCTCGGGCTGTTGCACGGCTGCCTGCCGCACGCACTCGTTTACTGCTATGAAATGGGCCGCAAAAGGGTCAAGGGCGTCGACCACATCGCCCTGCCCGATATGGAACCCCAGCGCGATCTCATCCACGCCATGGCCAACGCAGCCCACCCTTGCGAATTCATCGGCGTGGCCATCAACAGTCGAAACTTCGACGACGCCGCCTATCAAAAAGAGAAAACCCGCATCGAAGCTGAATGGAATCTCCCCGCCACCGATGTCTTCCGCGAAGGCGCGGAGCCGTTGGTGAACGCCGCGCGCGGGATGCTGGAAGATTGAAATGAAAATTCGCCTGCACGAATACAATCTACCGCTCACGCATCCGTTCACTATTTCGCGCGGCACCATCACGATGCAAGGCACCTTGATTGTCGAGCTGCAACAAGACGGCGTGAGCGGCTTCGGCGAGGCGACGGTGAACGCCTATTACGATGCCGCTATGGCCGACATGAAAAAGCGCTTCACCGCGATGGAACCCGTGCTCGCCGACCACACATTCCGCGACACGGATTCGTTTTGGAATCTCTGCGCCGAGCACCTCGCCGATGCCCCTTTCGTGCTGGCCGCGCTGGACTGCGCCGCGCACGATTTGTGGGGGCGTTTGGAAAACGCGCCGGTGCATCGGCTGTGGGGGCTCGACCCGAATGATGCGGTGGATTCGTCCTTCACCATCGGAATCGCCGAGGTGGACGTGATGATTGCCAAGCTCACAGAAATGCCCGGTTGGCCGATTTATAAAATCAAGCTCGGCACCACGCGCGATTTGGAAATCATCACCGCCCTCCGCGAACACACCGAAGCCATCTTCCGCGTGGACGCCAACTGCGCTTGGGCTCCCAATGAAGCCGCCGCGCTCTCCGGCGAAATGGCGCGGCAAGGCGTGGAGTTCATCGAGCAACCGCTTGCTCCGGATGGGCCCGAAGCGCGCGAGGCACAAGCCCAACTCTTCCGCGAATCCGCGCTGCCACTCATCGCCGATGAAAACTGCGTCTCGGAAAGCGACGTGCCGCGCTGCGTCGACCATTTCCATGGCATCAACATCAAGCTCTGCAAATGCGGCGGCCTCACCCCCGCGCGCCGCATGATCACAACCGCCCGCGACCTCGGCCTCAAAGTGATGGTCGGCTGCATGACCGAAAGCTCCGTCGGCATCTCCGCCGCTGCCCAACTCGCCCCGCTGCTCGACTACGCCGACCTCGACGGCGCCGTGCTCCTCGCCAAGGACGCCGCCGAGGGCGTGCAACTTCACCAAGGCAAGTTAACATTTCCCGACGAGCCCGGCCTCGGCATTCGGACGTTGAAGTAACAAAAGCCGAAAGCGCCAAAGGCGCGGCCACATATTAGCCTAAGGCAACGCCCCAGGAACACGTCGGCAAAAAATGTGGAGCCCTGTAAGGGCGGTACATCCACGCCATCAAACCCTTTCTCCCAACATCCTCTCACGCATTCAGACGTTGAACCTGAATCATTTTTTCGGCAGAGTGCTTTCCGTTATGGACGCACAAGACGAAACGGAAGCCTTTCGCGAGCAATGCCATCGCCAAATGGCCCGCCCGCTGGAGGCCCGAATGAAATACGGCTTCTGCCGCGTTTACCGGCCGGTGTTGGATGACGCGCCGGTTCGCGTATTTGACACCACCAAGGAATACCGCGAATGGTGCGCGGAAAACTTGCCAGCCTATCTCGGCTTCCAACCCGCTGTGGATGAAACCGAATAATGGACCGGCCAACCTTCAATCCACTTCAGGCGCAGGAGGTGGCGGCCGCCTTCGCCCGGGCTGAGGTGGATTACTTGTTCATCGGCAAGGGCGCGGCCATTCTGCTTGGCTTTCCCGGCACAACGCAGGATGTGGATGTGTTTCCCGCCAAGACCGAGGAGAACGGTCGACGTATTGTCACCGCGCTGGGCGAATTGGGTTTCGAGCTGGATGAAACTACCGAAGCTGAAATCATCAGCGGCAAGGACTTTGTTCAACTAAAATTCGGGCCATTCGATATTGATTTGGTATTCGCCCCGGACGGCATTGAAACTTTTGAGGAAGCCAAGACGCGTGCCATTCAAGAGGGGCCATTCCCGGTTGCCAATCTCCGCGACATCATCGCCAGCAAAAAAGCCAGTGGACGGAAGAAGGACAGGCTCGACCTTGAGTTGCTGGAATTATTCCGGATCGAATTTGAAGCCCGGCATAAGTAACCTGTGAAATTTTTCTATCTTACCTTCTTGCTAGTGTTCCTCGCCACTGCCGCCTCCGCCGCCACGTTGCCGGTGGCGGTGGATGCTGCGATGCGGGATGAAATGAAGCAGCAGGAATTGGTGGGGCTCGCGGTGGGGGTGATTCAAAACGGGCGCATTGAATATCTGAAAGGCTACGGCTGGGCGGATCGTGAGAAGCAAACGCCGGTGACACGGCAGACGCTGTTTCGTTGGGCGTCCATTTCCAAGAGCCTCACGGGCGTGA
Source organism: Verrucomicrobiia bacterium (assembly GCA_963583525.1). Classification (GTDB taxonomy): domain Bacteria; phylum Verrucomicrobiota; class Verrucomicrobiia; order Limisphaerales; family UBA1100; genus JACNJL01. The sequence continues at coordinate 2,930 of CAUZWB010000303.1, forward strand.
CGGCGATGCAGCTTTGGGAGCGTGGCCAACTGGAGCTGGGCGCGGACGTGCGGCGGTATGTGCCGGAGTTTCCCGCCAAGCCCGCGCCCATTTCGGTGCGGCATTTGCTCTGTCATCAGGGCGGCATTGTGCATTACTCAAACGGGCCGGTGGTGGTGACGGTGCGCGGGTACAAACAGGCCAATCCATTTGAGAGCGTGGTGTTGGCACTGGATACTTTCAAAAGATCGCCGGTCGTCAATGCGCCGGGGGAAAAATACGCGTACACCACGCACGGTTTTATTTTGCTGAGCGCGGCGGTGGAGCGCGCGGGGAAACAAAAATTCGCGCTGCAAGTGCGCGACCGCATCGCCAAGCCGCTGGGGATGACCACGTTGCAGCCGGATTATCAGTGGGTGCGCATCCCCAATCGCGCCGTGGGCTATCGCAAACAGGACGGCAAAGTGGTGGTATCCACGGACACCGACGTGAGCTGGAAACTCGCCGGCGGCGGTTTTATATCGAACATCGACGACCTCGCGAAGTTCGCTAATGGTTTGCTAAACCATCGCCTCGTGAAACCCACCACCCGCGCCAAAATGTGGACCCAACAAAAAACCAACGACGACCAACTCACCGGCTACGGCCTTGGCTTCAGTTTCAAGCAATACGAAAAAGGCGAGTTGTCCAGTTGGAAGGCGGGCCGAACAGCGGTGGTGTTGGTCGGCCACAGCGGCGCACAGGAAAAAACGCGTACGTACATGATTCTCTGGCCCGCGAAAAA
>CAUZWB010000304.1:0-3685 GCA_963583525.1 Verrucomicrobiia bacterium
GAGGGAATCGGCGAGGCCAAGGCCTTCGGCGAGGCCGGCGGTGTTGATGTTCATCACCATATTGAGCAGCGCCTTGAGCTTGGCGGCACTGCCGGCGGGGCCGATGTATTTGTTGGTGATGGACAGGGCGCTCAGCACGGGCTCGGCGCGGTTGAAGGCTTCCTCGGCACCGGCGCACATTAAATAAAGTGTGCCGTTGCGGGCTTGGGTGATGGAGCTGGCCATGCAGGCTTCGAGGGTTTGGGCTTCGTGTTTGGTGGCCCATTCCTCGACCTTGATGTGGGTGGCGGGGCTGATGGTGGCGCAGTTAATAAAGAGGCGACCCTTGGAGCGGGCGAGCAGTGAGCCGCTGCCGTTGAAGATGCTTTTCATCGCCTTGTCGTCAGTGACGACGGTGATGATGATGTCGGAGTACTTGGTGACTTCGGGCAGTTTCGCACAATGTCGCGCGCCGATTTCCTCCGCCAATGATTGTGCGGCGGGGGTGTTGACGTCAAAGACAGCAGTGACGTTGAAGTTTTGTTCCTTGAGGCGTCGGGCCATATTGGCGCCCATGCGCCCTACGCCGACAAATCCGATTTTTTCTGACATAGATTGAGGAGGGTTGGTTGGGTTTTTGGGTTTCCGCGCGGGTTGGGCCCGCGCAAATGTTTGGTACTCACGAAACCCTAAAGGGCCGCCGCCACGGTGGCAACGGATTTTTGCGCCAAAATGGCCTGGGAATTGATGGGCAAAACAAGCGTGGGGCAGGGGGCGGTTTGCTCGGTGAGATGCACCTGAACGTGCTCGGCACCGAGCGCGGCGAGTTTGGCGGTGATTTCGGTGCGGACAATTTCCGGTGAATTGCAGTCGCTGCTGAGGTGAACGCAATAAATATGCCGGAGGTTGGGATGCAAAATTTGCTCGAGAAAATCGGCGGCGCCTTCGTTGGAAAGATGGCCGTGTCGGCTGGTGATGCGTTGCTTGAGGTGAGGCGGGCGCAGGGGGTCGTTGCGCAGGAGGTCGAGGTCGTGATTGGTTTCGAGCAGGAGGATTTCACATTCGCGTACGCGGTCGGCAATGAGGCGGGTGCCGTGGCCGAGATCGGTGAGCCAGCCAATTCGCGCGGCGGCGGTGTGGATCACAAACCCCACCGTCTCAATGGCATCGTGCGGAACGGGAAAGGTTTCGACAGAAAGATCGCCGACTTCAAATGGTTGGCCGGTTTCAAAAATGCGAAACTCAAAATCGCATTTGTGAATGCGCCGGATTTCGTCCGCGGTGTGGCGGTTGCAATAAACGGGAATGCCGAGCTTGGCATTGAGCACGCGCAGGGCTTGGATGTGGTCGATGTGTTCGTGGGTGATGAGAATGCCATCGAGTCGCTCCGGGGTGCGGTCCAGGGCGAGCAGGGCATTGCGAATGCGTTTGGCGCTGAAGCCGCAATCGACGAGCACGCGCGCGCCGGGCGTTTCCAAGTATGCGGCGTTGCCGCCGGAGCCGCTGCCGAAAATGGTAAATCGAACCTCCTCCACGCGCGGAAATATACGGCGCGCGCGTCGGGGGCACAATTTAATTTCATTCACACGTTGTGCTTTGGGCAAATGGGGTTATATTTGCGGAACCCTCTTTGGCGGATTGCTCGTGCAAGCAGTTTGCGTGCCATTGGCCTTGCTTTTGCCCGCCAAAAACGGTAACAACAGACAGCCGCCCAACCTATGGCTTTTGAACCGAGAATGCAATTAGGACAGAGACTTGCGCAAATGCAGGTCATGTCCCCCCAGATGCAGCAATCGCTGGCCTTCCTGCAAGCGCCGATGCTGGATTTGCGTTCGATGATCGACAAGGAGTTACAGGAGAATCCGGTACTGGAAGAACTCTCGCCCGATGAAGCGGCCCCGGCGGAGAATGGAGAGGCGAATGGCGAAGCTCCGGAAATTCAACCGCCCGAGGGCACGCAAGTGGATCCCACTGCGGAGGCCAACGGCGAGCCGGTGGATGATTTCAGCAAGGAACTCGAGCGCCTCGCCGAGATGAGCGAGGAGTGGCGCGATCATTTCAATGCCTCCCAAGTGACCCCCGTCACGCGACCGAGTGAGGACGACGAGGAACGCCGGCAGTTTATGATGGAGTCGATTACCGTCGGCACGTCGTTGCAGGATTTGTTGGTGGAGCAATCCAAAATGAGTGATTTGGATTTGGAGGAAATGGGTGTGGCCGAGGAAATTATCGGCAACATTGATGACAACGGGTTTTTGCAGGTGAGCGTGGAGGAGTTGGTGGAGTCCACCGGTTGCAGCCGCGACGTGGTGGAGGAAACACTGACGGTCATCCGCTCCTTCGAGCCGGCCGGCGTGGGGGCGTGTGATTTGCGCGAGTGCCTGCTGCTGCAGCTGGAGCGCCAGGGCAAAATTGATTCGGACGAATACAAGCTGGTGGAGCATCACATGGATGCGCTGGGCCGCCGCCGTTTCCCCGAGATCGCCAAGGCGCTGGGCGTGGAAATTGATGAGGTGCAGGACATCGCCGAAAACATTTCCCACCTCGACCCGCGTCCGGGAAGTGCGTTTCAAAGTACGCCGGAGCAGTACGTCTTGCCCGAGGTATTTGTGAATTGGAAGGACGACCAATGGGAGGTCACCTCCAATCGCGAGGAAGTGCCGCAATTGCGCATTAGCAATTCATACAAGGATTTGCTGGCGGAAGCGCGTGACTCCAAGGACGTGCGCGAATACATCCGGGCCAAGATTCGCGACGGCAATTTTCTCATCAAGAGCATCCACCAACGGCAAGACACCATCCTCAACGTCGCGCGCGAAATCGTGGCGCGGCAGGGGCCATTCATGGACGAAGGCGTGTCGGCGCTGAAACCGATGACGATGTCTGAGATTGCCGAGAAAGTGGAAGTGCACGAAACCACCGTCAGCCGCGCAGTGAGCGGCAAATACATGAAAACGCCGCAGGGGCTTTTCGAGATGCGGTTCTTTTTCACCGGCGCGATCGCCACCACCAGCGGGAAAGGCGTCAGCAACACCAGCGTGAAACAAATGATCGCCGATCTCGTGGGAGACGAGGACAAAGCCAAGCCGCTTTCCGATGAGCAACTGGTGAAACTGCTCCGTGAAAATGACATCAAAATCGCCCGCCGCACGGTGGCGAAATATCGCGGCGAATTGGGCCTGCTCTCATCGAGCATGCGGCGAGTTTATTAAACTCGATTCGTGCTTTGTCATTCGAGCACCGCCTTCGTTTCTTTTTGCAGAAACTCCAAATCTTCCCGCAGCTCGTCGGTCTTTGACGCGCGATCCATTCGGTCGATAAACAAAATACCGTGAAGATGATCGGTCTCGTGTTGCACGCAGCGCGCGAGCAATCCGCCGCAGACAAATTCAATCGACTCGCCGCGGCCATCCATCGCATTCACCCGAACTTTTTCCGGCCGCGTGACGTCGCCATAAATTTCCGGAAAACTCAGGCACCCTTCCGGCCCGCTGACGGGGTCGTTGAGCGGCGTGATCTCGGGATTGATCAGCACCAGTGGCATCATTGAATTTGGGTCGGCCGTTTCACCATTGATTTCCAGCGTGCTGGGCCGGTTCTCGGCGGAGCGAATATCAATCACTGTGAGCTGGATCGCGCGCCCCACTTGCTGCGCCGCGAGGCCGATGCCGCGATATTCCTCCATCGTCTCGAACATATTGCCGAT
>CAUZWB010000305.1:0-3685 GCA_963583525.1 Verrucomicrobiia bacterium
AAATTTTCTGGAACGGCGTCGCGGTGATGCGTCCATCGGCGTCGGGAATGGCCACAGCTTTCGCGGCAATATTTTCTGCGGCGGCAAAATATTTTTCCATTAACAAAGGTGACATCGTGAGCACATCACCAATGTTATCAAAGCCGTAGCCCGAATCGTCAGCGGGAAAATCTTTGGCGGGCATGAAATCCACGCGCATCAAATCGCGAATGGTGTTGTCGTACTCCGTGCGATTGAGCCGTCGCACCGTTACGCGTCCGGGATCCGGCGGGGAGTTACGGTAAAAGGAGTCCAGTGTATAGTGCGTCCAATTAGCCAGTAACGCGCGTTGCTTTGCATCGGGCTGTTGCTTTTTTTTCTTTGGAGGCATTTCATTGGCAAGAACCAGTTTCTGGATTTTCTCCCAAGTTTTATAACCACGATGAACATCTGAGGTGGTCTTGAATTCATCCAACGACAAGTCGCCTTTTGCTTCCCCACCGCCATGACAACTGAAACAGTTCTCCTGAATAATGGGGAGGATGTCCTTCTCAAATGACACCTTCGCCAAATCCGCCGCACCCACGAAAGCGGCGGACAGCAAAGACAAAATAATGGTGGCGAATTTCACTCCTCGAAAAGTCTGCCCAACAGACGAAGGTTTGTGGAGCTTTGATTCAAATTTCCTCATCCGAACAATTCCCGCACCGGTTGGCCGTGGTCGGTAATGGGAACCGGGCGATCACCGGCATAGAGATTTTTTTGTGGATTAATGCCCAGCGCACAGTGAACTGTGGCAAAGAGATCGGGCACGGAAACAGGTTTCTTGACGATGGTTTTGCCGAGGTCATCCGTGATTCCCACCGCACGCCCATTGCGCAGCCCCCCACCAGCCAAAGCTACGGTGAAAGTTTTGGATTGGTGACCGCGGCCACCGCCGGCGTCAAATTCAGGCGGGCGCCCAAATTCGCTGGAGACGACAATCAGCGTTTTGTCGAGCAGCTTGCTGGCCTTCAAATCTTTGATCAGCGTGGCGAGTGCTTGATCAAGTTGCTGGATGAGAATGTGCTGTTTGAGTTGGCCGTCGTTGTGAGTATCCCAGCCGGTGCCATTGATAAAATTGAGATTGAACGAAACTTCCAAAAACCGTGTGCCACGCTGAATGAGCCGCCGCGCCAACAAACAGCGCTGGCCAAATTCGCCGCCATAAGCGTTACGGAGTTTGGCGGGCTCTGATTTCAAATTGAACGCACTCATGAACTCCCCGCCCGCAAGCGATTGTGCCTCCGTAATAGCAGCGTTGTAACCGGCGATCGCGGCATCGTTCGCATTGCGCTCGAGATAATCGCCGCGCAACTTGTTCAGTAGCCGATCGCGATCCGATTGCCGAGCACTGGGAATTCCCTTTGGGCGCGTAAGCCCCGCCGGGCCGGCCTCTGTGTCGGTGAGATACACATAGCTATGTTTCGCGCCGAGAAATCCCGGGCCGCGCGTGAGGTTTGGATAGCCCATCACCACGTACGCGGGCGCGCCATCCACCGCCTTGCCGCGTTCGTGCGCCACCACCGAGCCGATGGAGGGATAAACAATCGTGCCGCTCGTGGGCCGGCCGGTGTGCATCTGATTCGTAGCGGCGGCGTGTTCGTCGATGACACTATGATTCACCGTGCGCAACAGTGAAAAATGCTCCATCAATCCCGCGCATTGCTTGAGGTGCTCACACACTTGAACGCCCGGAACGGTTGTGTCGATGGCATCATAATAGGAACCGGCCTTTTTGAGTTTGGCGTCTCCTTTGCGTTTTGGGTCCCACGTGTCCACGTGACACGAGCCGCCGCCGAGCCAGATAAAAATGCAATGTTCGGCTTTCCCTTTCGGGAATTTATTAGCTGCCGCCAGAGCACCGGGCAGCATCGCCGTGCCTGTGGCAGCCGTAGTTATAAAATTTCTGCGGTTCATTTCAGTCCTCATGGAATAAAAATAAATTCAGGCGAATTGATCAGTGCATAAATCACATCTTCCATTTGCTTGCGCCATCCAGCGCGCAGACGTTTGGTCGGCGGATCGCCTTCGAGCGCTAGGCGCTCGAGTTCAACTTTGATGCGATTGGAATCGGATGACAGATGATTGTTCCACGAAACGTCCAGCACCTGCTCACGAACCTCATTTTTCTTGGCGCCTTGCAAAACTCGAAAGGCAAAAGTCTGACAAATGTGATCGTGCATCATTGCGCGTTCTTTCGGGTTCGGCGGACGCGACAAGATTTGCAAATAAATTTGCTCCAGCATTTCTTGGGTATCCATTCCCTGCAGAGCCAACTCTGTGAATGCGCTATCATCAGAAAGTTGAGTGATGCGGCGACCCACAATGCCGTTGGCCATAATGGCGGGTTGGAGGGCATTAGGCTCATGATCGCGCTTGGTGATGGCGTCTTGCCGGGCGTCGCGCCAGCCAAAGGTGGATAGAATATCAACAACGCTTTGCGCCTTGGGCAAAGCGAGCGAGGGCCGATCACGTTCGTTCGATAGTGAAGTAAACTCCCACGCGCGGCGCGGATGACCGAGGTTCAAAAAAACATTGATCGCGCCACGACCGTTAACATCGAGAGTGAGCATTTCCACCCCAATCCGTTTTCCCGCCACGGCATACAGCGAATCGATAAGCTGTTCGGCCGACATACGGCGACGGGCCGGCCCCGCAAAAAGCCGCGCGTCTGGTTTGCCTGCGGTTGCAAATCCAATATCGATTTGTCGTTGGTATACATGCGAATTCATGATGAGCCGTGCGAGTTGCTGCAAATCATATCCACTCCTGACAAATTCGTACGCCAACCATTCAAGTAACGCGGGATGCGACGGCTTGGCCTTTTCCCAATCGCCTACGGGCTCCACAAACCCCCAACCGAGATAACGCTGCCAAACGCGATTGACGATGACCTTAGCAAAACGGTCACTCTGATTCCCGGTGATGAAGGCGGCCAATTGCGCGCGCGTGTCGGCGTGGATCGGCTCGCTGAGTTGCATGCTTTTGAATGGCCACGCTGCTGCCACTTTGGTTCCGGGCTTGAGCGTGACTTCGACGCGCGGTTTACGGACGCCTTCGACCATTGGAACACTGCTGGTCTTCGGCACTTCAAGAGGCCCACGCTGCAGCATGGCGGCGATACTGAATAAATCCTTCTGGTTGAAATTATGAAACGGCGCGTCGTGGCAACGGGCGCATTTCATTTGCATGCCAAGAAACGCCTGGCCAAGCACCTGCGCCTTGGCGGCCATCGGCACGTCGTTTTGCGTAGCCACACCGAACCCCGCGGGCCCGCCGTAATAGCTGCTGCCTTCCATCATCACCAACTCGGTGACGAAACGATCCATCGGTTTATTGTCCTGCAGACTTTCGTGAATCCAAAAACGAAACGGGCCGGTGTTGTTGAGTTTGGGTTTGAGAATGTTTGGATTCTCCGCCAGCACATCCTGCCAATAACCCGTCCAGTGATCGGCCCACGCGCGGTTGTTTTTCAACAGCCGATCAATCGCGCGCGCGCGGCCGCCCAGCTTTTTGTCGGCCTGAAACCGGGCGATCGTTTTTGGCGAAGGCACCACGCCATTGGCGTCCAGAGAAGCACGCCGGAGAAAAGCCCAATCGTCGGTCAACGCGGTGGGACGCCGTCCCGCTGTGTTTAATCGGGCGTTGATAAAATGATCGATGG
>CAUZWB010000306.1:0-3681 GCA_963583525.1 Verrucomicrobiia bacterium
GCACGGCGCGCGGCAGCACACAGGGATCGTGCCGGCCGCGGGCTTTGAGTTTCACATTTTTGCCGGTCGCGCTCACGGTGTCTTGGCTTTGTAAAATAGTGGCGGTGGGTTTGAAGACGGTGCGGAAGTAAATGGTCTCGCCATTGCTAATGCCGCCTTGGACGCCGCCGGAGCGATTGGCGGTAGTGCGCACTTTGCCCGCGCGCATTCGGAAGGGGTCGTTGTGTTCGCTGCCTTTCATGTCGATGCCGCCAAAGCCGGAGCCAATCTCGAAGCCTTTGCTTGCAGGCAGGCTGAGCATCGCCTTGGCGAGATCGGCCTCGAGGCGGTCAAAGACCGGTTCGCCCCAGCCAACGGGCACGCCTCGGGCCACGCCGAGGAGGACGCCGCCCACGCTGTCGCCCGCTTTGCGGGTACGATCGATGAGACGGATCATTTTCTCGGCGGTTGCCTTGTGAGGGCAACGGACGATGTTTGCTTCGACTTGTTTGAGCGTAAATTTGTTGGGGTCAATTTCGGCGGAAATTTTCTGCACTTGCTGGACGCACGCGAGCACTTCGACGCCGAATTGTTGCTTCAAAATTTTCTTGGCAATCGCGCCCGCGGCCACGCGGCCAATGGTTTCGCGTGCGCTGGTGCGGCCGCCGCCGGGCCAGGCGCGGATGCCGTACTTCGCATCGTACGTGTAATCGGCGTGGCTCGGGCGGTATTTCGTTTGCATCTCGGTGTACGCCTCGGAGCGTTGATCGCTGTTTTCCACCAGTAACGAAATGGGCGTGCCAAGCGTCTTCCCCTCGAATGTGCCGGACAAAATGCGAACGGCATCCGTTTCCTGCCGTTGGGTGGTGATGCGGGATTGGCCGGGGCGACGCCGGGCGAGGTCGGGTTGGAGATCTTTTTCGCTCAACGCCAGCCGCGGTGGGCAGCCGTCGATCACCACGCCCACGCCGCCGCCGTGACTTTCGCCCCAGGTGGTGATGCGGAAGAGTTCGCCAAAAGAATTCCCCATGCGCGGAGGATGGCACAAAGCAGTCGCAAAATCAATCCGGCGCAGGGCGGGCTGAAATGTGAATGATTTTCGCTTGAGTTGAGCAATGAAAACAGCACGATCAAAACGGTGATGGGGGGGCATTTCAAAATCGGTTGCATGGCGATCGGCGCGTTGGCGTTGATGGCGTGTGAGACGTTTGACCCCACTGATCCGTTCGCTTCATCCACGGAGTATTACAACAGCAAATCGCGCAAAGAATTAATGGCCATGGCTCGAAAGGGCGATTATGAAGCCATTCGCCGGCTAAGCGATACGCCGCTGCAAAATCTTGAGGCCCGTGTTCAATCGGGCGAGTACATGGCAATGATGCAGCTGGGCTGGCGTTACGACACCGGCTTTGGCGTGAAAGCCGACCCCACCGAAGCCGCCCGGCTCTACCGCGTGGCCGCCGAACGAGGCGACATTTCGATGGCTCAAAACAATCTCGGCCGCCTGTATTGTGATGGCCGTGGCGTGATCAAAGATTATCGGACGGCAGTGCAATTATTTCAAATGGCCGCCGCGCACGGCAACGAGCATGCTCAGAACAACCTTGGCTGGATGTACGAACGCGGCTACGGGTTAAAGCGTGATTTTGTGAAAGCTCGCTACTATTACGAACGCTCGGCACGCGATCGCAAAGATTTCACATCCGGCAAAACCTTGCCCGGCCAATCCATGGCGCAGAATAATTTAGGGCGGCTGATGCGCGACGGATTGGGCGGCAACGCTCAGCCACAGGAGGCCATTCGGTGGTTTCGCAAATCTGCGGCCCAGGGAAATTCTCACGCGCACCACAACCTGGGGCTGATTCACGAAAAGGGAATCGGCGTTAAACGAAATGTCCAATTGGCACTCAAGCATTATGAATTTGCGGTGCAGAAAGGCAACCTCCTCTCAATGCACGCGTTGGCGTGGCTGCATGAACAAGGCCGACTCGTGCCGCGCAATTATCGATTGGCACTCGAATACTACGCGCGCGCGGCAGAAAATGGTTACTCGATGAGCATGTACAATCTCGGCATTCTTTTTCGCGAAGGCCGCGGTGTGAAGCGGGATATAATCACCGCCGCGGACTGGATCCAACGCGCCGCCAACGTGGGTAACGGCTACGCGCAATCGACGCTGGGAGAAATGTACGAACTCGGCGAGGGCGTTAGCCAGGATTTCCCCAAGGCCGCCGAATGGTATGAACGCGCGGCACAACAAGGGCTGACGGTGGCCCAACTGCAACTTTCCATTTTACACGGCACCGGCCGTCTGGGGGAACGGGATCTGGTGCAATCGTACAAATGGGTTTTGCTGGCCGCCCATTTGGGACATTTAAAGACCGAAGAGTTGCGCAGCCTGTTGGAAAAGGAAATCACCGAAGCCCAACGCACGGAAGCCGTGCGACTGGCGCGGGAATACCGCCCCGTGCCGGTGATTGAAGAAGTGCCTCCGCTGGAAAACGGCCGTCTGGAATAACCCCCCTCAACGGTGCTTTCGGTTCCTCCTTTGGTTCCTCCTTTGGTTCCTCCTTTGGTTCCTCTTTTGGTTCCTCTTTTGGTTCCTCCGGCGGTAATATTGCGACATCGGTTTGGGTGGGCTTTTCGATAAACGGTGCTTTGGACGGTTGATTTGGATCAGGCGCGGGCAGTTTGGGATCCGTGAATGTTTCATCTATTTTGGCGGCTTCGACTAAGGCTTGGTCGTAATCAGCGGGGTCCATTTCTTCACGCAATTTTTTCAAATAAGGCCGCGCCAAACTTGTCCCCTCGTAGGCCAGCAAAAACCAAATACAGGCTTGTTGGATGTCCGGAGCAAGATGGTTGCCTTTGAGATACATATAGCCTAAACGATAGCGGGCCTTGGGCATCCCCGCCTCCGCCGCTTCACGAGTGAGGCGAACCCCTTCGTCGGGATTTTCCGGCATCCCGAGCTGTTGAATCCGCATGATCCCAAGGAGAGAAATACTAAGTGCCTGCCCCTGTTCGGCGGCGGCGGCGATCCAACTGGCGGCGCGTTCGATATTTTTTTCGGTGCCCACGCCCTCCGCTTCCATCATCCCTACCCAATATTGCGCCTGCACATCACCCTGATCCGCCGCCAGCCTGAACTGCCGATAGGCAAGCTCGGGCTTGCCAAAAAACCGGGGGTGACCGCGAAACCCTCGACGGGGTTTGTTGCGCAAACCAAGAATTGTCAGTGAAGCTGCATCCCCATCTGCGGCCATTTTCCGCACCTGCGTCAACGCGCCATTTTCGACGCCGGTTTCCTCCAGATCCGAGGCGCGTTTTAAATCCACGCGATTGGTTCCAAAATGGCTCACGCAATAAAACGCCAATAACACACGCGCGCGCGGTTCGTTTTCCTTGGCGGCACGTTCGGCCAGTTCAAAGGCTTTGGCGGGATCCCATCGCACGCCCCACCCCGTTTCGTGGCGGCGAGCCAAGTCCAGCATCGCCTCCGCATCGCCGCCATCGGCAAGGGCTTGAAGAGGCTCAAGATTTTCCGGAGAAATAAAAATCAATTCTTCAGCAACGGCCGCCGGAAGATTATTTGTGGGCAACGGTTCAATCTTGGGCGGTGGAGGGGGCTGCGGAAAATCTTCGGGACTAATCACGCTGACTTTAATTTCCTTTTGTAAATTCACCGGCGGAGCGGGTTTG
>CAUZWB010000307.1:0-3680 GCA_963583525.1 Verrucomicrobiia bacterium
ACCGATTGAGATGGGCACCCTCAGCCTGAAGCAAGGCAAGGGCACCCTCACGCTCAAGGCTCTGGAAATCCCGGGCAAAACGGCGTTGGAATTTAGGCTGCTCATGCTGCGCCGAGTAAAATGAATTTACACGAAAAAGACACAAAGCGCACAAAGGAATTAAATTGAACAATCTCCGTGGTTTCTGTGTCTCTGTGGTAGGAAAATGAAAGCTGCGATTTACACCCTATTGCTGCTGGTCGGTCCGCTGTTGGCGGGCACGCCGGAGGCGATGGTGTTGCTCAAGGCGAATTGCTTCTCCTGTCATAACCCGGAAAAGGAAAAAGGCGGGCTGGATCTCACCACGCGCGCGGGATTGTTGCGCGGCAGCGATGAGGGCAAAGCGATTATCCCCGGCAAGGCCCCGGCCAGTCGGCTCATTCAAGTCATCCAAACCGGCTCGGATCCGCACATGCCGCCGAAAGGGCAGCTGACGCCACGGGCGATCAGTATGCTGGAGAATTGGGTGAACGCCGGCGCACCGTGGGACGCCACAGCATTAAAGGATAAACCGCGGCCGGCTCCCGCGAAGCTTGGCAAATTACCACCCAGTTACACCCCAGCGCTGGCCGTGGCACTTGCCCCCGATGGTAAACGGCTGGCGCTGGCGCGGGCTAACACGATTTTCATTCACGATCTCACGGCCAAAAATAAACGCATTGCCACGCTCACCGGCCATCGCGATGCGGTGCAGTCGCTAGCGTGGAGCGCAGATGGAAAATGGCTGGCCAGCGGAGGCTATCGTTCGGTGCGTTTATGGAACACGGAGTGGAAACTCGCGCGCGAGTTGACCGGCTTTGCGGGTCGCGTCACGGCGATTGTATTTTCACCGGACAACACCACCCTCTTCACAGCGGACGACGGTCACGTGCGAACGTGGTCGGTTGCCGATGGCAAACCGGCCAGCAATTGGCAGGCGCACCAAGATACAGTTTACGGGCTCGCACTGAGCCGGGATGGAAAACAAATCGCCACCGCCAGTGCGGACGAAACGGCGAAGGTGTGGAGCATCGCGGACCAAAACGCCACCGCCACGCTGGAGGGGCATCAGGGTGCGGTGTACGCGGTAGCATTTAAGAGCGACGGCAAGCAGTTAGCCACGGGCAGCGCGGATCATGAAATGTTAGTTTGGGATTTGCAGTCGAAACAAAAGCTGACAGAAGTTCGTAACCACAAGGGCGGCGTGACGGCGCTGCGCTGGACGCCCGACGACAAGGCGTTGGTAACCTCATGTGAGGATGGCCTTGCACGGATTTTTACAGACATCAAACCCCACGACGGCGCGCAACGCTCGGGCACGGCAAAGGAACGCAAACTTGCCGGCGCAAGTGGGCGGCTGCACAGCATCGCGACCTCAGCCGATACCAAAACGGTCGTCGCCGGCAACCACGCGGGCGACGTGTTCATTTGGCAAAACAATCGGCTCACCGCCACGCTCAAGGCAGAAGCTGCGGCCGAGCCGAAAGGCAAAATCAGTTTCATCAAGGACGTGCTGCCGATTCTCAGCAAGGCCGGCTGCAGCGCGGGCTCATGCCACGCCAAGGCGGGAGGGCAACATGGCTTCCAACTCTCGGTGTTTGCGTACGACACCCATAAGGACTGGCGCGAAATCACGGCCGATGCCCACGGGCGCCGCGTGTTCCCGGCCTTCCCTTCGGAAAGTCTCATCGTAAAAAAAGCCACGCTCGCCATGCCGCACGAGGGCGGTCAGCGCATCAAACCCGGCTCAAATTCCGATCGCGTGCTGCAGCAATGGATCCGCGATGGCATGGCGTATCAACACGAAGGCGAACCGCTGCTCACGCATTTGACTGTGGAACCGGCCGTGCGCATTTATCGGATGGGGCAAACGCAACACCTGAAGGTCACCGCGCATTTTTCAAATGACAGCCGCCGCGACGTGACGGCTCTGACGAAGTTTGTTTCCAACGACACCGAGATGGCCGCCGTGGACGAGGCCGGGCGCGTGACAGTGGGCCGCATGAACGGCGAAGGCACGCTGGTGGTGCGGTACATGGGGCAGGTCGCCATCGCGCGCGTAACGGTGCCGGCGGCCAAGAAAATTCCGGCGGCAAACTACGCCGCGCTGCCGGCGAATAATTTTATTGATGAGCTGGCCTACGCGCAGTTTCAGCGGCTCGGGCTGCTGCCAAGCGAGTTGTGTTCGGACGCGGAATTTCTCCGGCGCGCCTCGCTGGATACCATTGGCCGGCTGCCGACGGTCGAGGAAGCGCGCACGTTTCTTGATGACAAAACCAAGTCGCCCGCCAAGCGGCGCGCCCTCATCGAGCGGTTGCTGAAGCATCCCGCGTATGGCGATTATTGGGCGAATAAATGGGCGGACCTTGTGCGCCCCAACCCAGATCGTGCCGGGCTCAAGAGCGTGTACGTGCTCGACCAATGGTTGCGCGAGGCGTTCCGTGCCAATCAACCGATGGACCAATTTGCGCGCGCGATGATCACCGCCAGCGGCAGCACGCATCGCTTCGGGCCAGCGGTGGTTTACCGTGACAAGCGGACGCCCGACGAGATGGCCAAAATTTTCAGCCAGGCCTTTCTTGGCACGCGACTGGAGTGCGCGCGTTGCCACAATCATCCCAACGAAAAATGGACACAGTCGGATTTCTATTCACTCGCCGCCTATTTCGCGCAGGTGAAGCGCAAGGGTTCGGGCGTGTCGCCGCCTATTTCCGGCGGCACGGAATTTTTTTATCACGGGGGCAGCGGCAGCGTGAAACATCCGGTTACCGGCAACATCCTTGCGCCCAAGCCGCCTGCCGGTCCGCCTGCCCAGGTTGCGGTTGGTGCGGATCCGCGCGCGGCGTTGGTTGATTGGATTGTAAGGCCGGACAATCCATTTTTCGCGCGCGCAATGGTGAACCGAGTATGGGGTGTATATTTCGGACGCGGCTTGGTAAATCCGGTGGACGACCTTCGCGCTTCCAATCCCGCGATGAACGCCGCGTTGCTCGATGCGCTGGCAACACATTTTGTCAAAATTAAATTCGATCAAAAGGCACTCATTCGCACCGTGATGCAAAGCCGTTTATACCAACTCAGCCACACTCCGAACGAATCCAATACCGCGGACACGCGAAATTTTTCGCGGATGTATTTGCGCCGCCTTCGCGCCGAGGTGCTAATGGACGCTATCAACGACGTGACCGGCGTGCCATCGAGCTTCGCCGCCACGTGGCCCGGTGCGCGGGCGATCGAGACGTGGAACTTCAAAATCAGCAGTGAATTTCTGGACGCCTTTGGGCGGCCCAACTCCAGCAGTGATCCCCCCTGCGAACGCAACACCTCCGGCACCATCGTCCAAGCGCTGCATCTGATGCACGGTGACGGGTTGCAGAAAAAAATCACCCACGCCAAAGGCCGCGCCCGCCGCCTCGCCGACAGCAAGAAGACCGTCGCCGAGATTGCGGATGAAGTGTACCTCGCAGCCTTGAGTCGCCGTCCCACCAAAAATGAAACTGTCTTCGTCGAAAAATTTTACCAAGGCCACAACAATTCTAAAGATGCTGAAGATGGCGAAAACAATCGCCGAACCGCCACCGAAGATTTCATCTGGGCGATCATCAACTCAGCGGAGTTTGTGTTTAACCATTAACCATTTGTGACTTACAATAATCTGCCAA
>CAUZWB010000308.1:0-3664 GCA_963583525.1 Verrucomicrobiia bacterium
GATGCCGAAGTTCGCCAAATACTGCTGGACCGCCTGCGAGGCCTGCTGGTTTACACCGCCACCGCCGCCGCCAACGCCGCCGCCAGAGCCGCCGCCGCCGGCCCAACCGCCGCCGCCATTCACTGGATGCCCGGTTTGCCGGTTAAGATACGCATTGCCCCCGCCTCCGGCTTGGGTGTTTTTGTTTTGAATGGCTGAATCAAACCCTGCACCCAACGGTGTTTTCGGCAGGGGCGATAGCTGCCGGGAAGTCCGTGTTGTTTTTACCAATTCAGTAAAAAATGCGTTTGGCTTCACTTGAAATAATTTGGTGACAAAGTCTGCATCCGCCGGACGATAAGAGAGCATTACGGTGCCTTCGCTGACTTTCCAATCGATCGGTTGATCGCAGGATTTGGTGACAATATTGAGCAACTGCGAAAGGCTCACGTTGGTGAGCGGCGCCGTGAGACCTTGCACGGTGATGCGAGTGGGGTCCAGCCGGCCACCGCCCATCGTGGGCACACTGGGGCCGTTATTCATCCGTCGGCCGGGCGCCAGTACGCCTGCTCCCGCGCTTGTGCCATCGGCCATGCTGCCGCCGGCGTGTTTCATCACCGGCCGCCCCATCGGCAGGCCGTTGGCGGGGTTGATGTTGGGTGACCCTTGGAAGGGGAAATTTGCCGCGATTTTTGAGTATTCCGGCAGATCGGTCCGAATCCAAATGTTAATGCCTTTGTCCTTTGGATTCAGGGAAACGGTATCGTTTTCAGAGGCCATTTCTGTGATCAGATTCACCGCTTCGTTGAGCGCCATGCCTGCGAGCGGCGGCACGTTGGGCACCCGAATGCTCTGCAGTTTGTTCATGATTACATTGTTGGCGCCGGGGCCGCCGGGTTGGTTTGCGCTGCCGCCGGTTTGGCGAATCCAATCGGGATTGGGAATGGGCAGGGTGCGCTGATGGGGTGCCTCAACCCATTTTTCATTGACCTCCTGCACCATGGCGCTGAAGTTTCGGTCGCGCGCATCTTTGGCGTTGTCGTTTTTGAATTTATTGATCATGCGCAGGAAATTGCTGGCCACATCGTTGCGGCCATCGAGCAACATTACGCGGTCGAAGTTCAGCTTGGCGTTATCCAAATCGCGCAGCTCATAATGGAACCGGCCGTCTTTGAGCAGGCGGTTGATTTCGCGGTCACGATTTGCCAAAACGATTCGCATGCTTGAGGCATCCGGTGAGGGCTCGCGTTTTACGAAGGCCGCATTGCGCTTTTCGCTTTCGCGCAACAGCACCTGTAACTCAACATTGCCGGGTAGCCAGCCAAGGGTGTCCATGATATATCCTTTGGCATGATCAAACTCATTGCGCTGCCAGGCGGTTTCCACCCTCACTTGAGTCACTTTTATATAACCGGCGCGGATGTCGCGCATGGGAAGTTCCATCGTGTTCAGCGCCTTGACGTAGACGGGGTGATCCACGCGCAACAGGCCCTGTAGCTGGGTGGCGGCGTATTTTTTAAAATCGTTTTCGAGAATGATGGCCATACGATATTTCGAGATGGCATCGGCGCTGCGGGGGGCCTGTGTGGCTTGCTGGGCGAGCTGCACCACAGCAAGCAGGTCCGACTGGGCTTTGCGGTCGATATCTGCCAGGGCAGCATCCACCCGCTGAGAATTGGCAATGGCCTCCTGTGCGATGGGGTTGTTGAGGCCCTGCGCGCGCAAGCGGCGTTCCTCTTCCATGAGGCGCTGGATGGCATCCGGCGAGGGCATGGCCGGCGGCGCGGCTTGCGCCCACACGTTCACGGAGTTCATAGAAATGGCAATCAAGCCAATAGACAATACGACACGAAAAACAATCCCCACCTGTTTCATAATACCCCCAATTGTTTGGCCAGAATGGCCGATTACCCCCAGGCTGATCCCTCAACCTCGGAGGGACTATATTGGAAGCGACCGAATAAGCAAGGAAATAAAGTGGCGCGTTCTGTCCACGCCACGCTACTGCCCTCCTGCGGCGGGCGGATTGGCCACGGTCGGGCGGGTGGCGGGCACGGCGTTGGTGGGTGTGGCATTGGTTCCGCCCCCGGGCACGGGGATGTTGAGGCCGGGCCGCAACGGGATGGGGCCGACGCGGAAGGGCTTGTCATAGATTTGGTGGTTGCCACCATATCCCATATCAGAAACCAACTGCACCAGATCCGGTGTAACTTTGAGAATGCGAAACACTTCACCGTCGACAGAGAACCGCCTGCCCACGCGGCAGTCTTTCCATTCCATCGGCGTGGCGGTGAATTTGGTTTTGAAATATAAATCCGCCTCGTAACCGCGAGTGAATGAAATGGGCTGGTTGTGCTTGGCCACGCGGTTTTTGTTGGTGACCAACCCGCCGCCAGGCAAACCGTGAATGATATCGAGCGTGCAAATTACATCTTCAATTCGATCAGCCTTGGAGGCGGCAGTGAAGCGGAAGCCCACAAACCAATCGGGACGTTGCCGAATTTGGGGGTTACCAAACAGGTGCAAAAAGCTGAGATTCCGGAGGGTGCTTGGCTGTAAACTTGGGGAAAGGGCCTTGGTGTTCGGCGGGAACGGCCGTTTTTGGGGCATGAACGATTGCAGTCTCGGGGTGTTGTATTGGGTGAAGCTTCTCCAATTCGGGCTCTTACGCCAATAAGCCATGTACTCCGGGAGGGAGGCAAATACGGTTGGGTATTCATCAATCGCCTCAAACCGATAGCGCATGTTGTTTTCACCCAAACGCGCGGGGCTGCGGTTAAGTTGAATCTTGGGGGTGATGAGTAGGCGCACCTCGCGAATTTCTGTCACGCGTAATGCCGAAATGCCCAACGGCAAATTCGGGGAATCGCGAAAGACATTAGTGACGCCGTTGTTGATCACCCGATTCCACTTCGCGGCGTTAAACACAAGATGATTAGTGCCATCCAGATTAATGGCCGGCGGATCCTCGCGGGAGGTCTGTACCAGCTTGGCAAAGGTAGCAATATCCTCAGGCTCCCGCATCTGACCGCCGAAGGTGATGACGCCGGATGCCTTGTTCACCGCCTCAAGATCGCCGCGCGCGCTTAGCAGTTTGAGTATCGAAATGACCGCCACGGCCACCAACACCACGCCCAGAATAATCTTCTCAAGGTGATCGAGAGCCCCCTTAAGTTTGTTTAAAATTGGTTGCAGTTTTTCCATGCGGCGTTATTGCTTGGGCTGGGGCGTTCCCGGCGTGACCCCCGGAATGGTAACGGGGGTGTTGGTTCCCACAGGCGAAACGTTATTGGTCCCCGACACGGGCGCTGCATTATTAGTCCCCCCGATGGCGGACAGGTTGGGTGCCTGTGCGGTTCCGGGTGGATCGATCTTACCATCAACTCCAGCTTCACCTTCTGGATCCTCCGGACGTAGACGCCGGATGACGTCAAGATCTATAGTCACTTCCAGTAATTGCTCGCGCATAATATTCCTAGCCTTCGGCGTGGCAAGGCCTGCGCTAATTTCAAGAATTCCATGCTCAAGCTGGGTAAGCGGCACACTGGGAGTGCCCGACGCAGCCTGAGCGCCGCCCCCGCCTGCACCTCCGCCGGGTGCTGCACCCGCGCCGAAGCCTCCGCCTTCGCCCCCACCGCCCCCGGGCGCGCCTCCAAAGCCGCCGCCCATTCCACCTTCGCCGCCC
>CAUZWB010000309.1:0-3643 GCA_963583525.1 Verrucomicrobiia bacterium
CGCGAAAGACGATACGCCCACCAGCGCCCAACGCAAAGTCGATGCCGAGCACCCACCGTTGTACACACTGCCGCCGGTCATCACTTCGCTGGATTATTCGCCCGACGGCACACTGCTCGCGGTGGCTGGTTTTCACGAAGTGCTGTTGCACAAAGCCGATGGCTCCGGATTGGTCGCGCGGCTGATTGGTTTGAGCGAGCGCATCGAGAGCGTCCGCTTTTCGCCCGATGGCAAATTCCTCGCCGTCACCGGCGGCAATCCCGCGCGCCGGGGCGAAGTACAAATTTGGGACGTCGCCAAGCGCAAGCTCGCGCTCTCGCATTCTACCACCTTCGATACCATCTACGGTGCCAGTTGGTCGCCCGACGGCAAGGCCATCGCCTTCGGCTGCGCGGATAACACCGTGCGCGCCATCAACGCCAAGACCGGCGAGCAAATTTTCTATCAAGGCGCGCACAACGATTGGGTGCTCGGCACGGTGTTCGACGTGAAAGGCGAGCACCTCATCTCCGCCGGACGCGACATGACCTCCAAACTCACGGTGTTCAAATCTTCCCGTTTCGTCGACAACATCACTTCCATCACGCCGAAGGCGCTCAAGGGCGGCATCGCCTCCATCGCGCGGCATCCCACGCGCGAGCACATCCTCGTGGGCGGCGCGGATGGGGCCCCCCAAATCTACCGCATCTTCCGCCAAACCAAACGCGTCATCGGCGACAACGCGAATCTCATTCGCAAATTCCCCGACATGCCCGGCCGCATTTTCAGCGTGCGTTATTCCAAAGACGGCAACGTCTTCGCCGCCGGCAGCGCCCTCGATGGGCACGGGCAAGTCACGCTCTACTCGGCCAAGTTACCCGAAAAAATCCCCGCCGCCATCACAGCCATCCAAGCCAAGCGCGTGCAAAACCGCAAGCCGGGAGAGATCATCCAGCTCGATAAATTTCACAACGACGGCGTCAAACAAATCGCCAAGCTCGATATTCCCGCCAGCGGGATTTACGCGCTGGCGTTTAGTCCCGACGGCAAAACGCTCGCCGCCGCAGGCAGTGACGGACACATTCGTTTTCTAAATGCCGCCGACGGCAAGGAGTTGAAAAAATTCGTGCCAGTCACCCTGAGCAAACCTGCCGCCAACGCCGCCGTGGCCACCGCGGGCGGGTTGAACCCTGCAGAGGCAATCGCCGAATCGCTCCCCAAAGGCGCGGAAATTGCCAACTTGAGCATCGAACCTGCGAATATTTCGCTAACCGGCGCAAGCGATTATGCGCAAATCCTCGTCACCGCCCATTTCGCTAACGGCACGCGCGCCGATGTCACCCGCATCGCGAAGCTCACGCTCAAGGGCGGCATCGCCACGGTGAATGCGCGCGGACAAGTGAATCCGGCCAAGGATGGCGCGGGGCAATTCATCGCTGAATTGGGCGGGCAAAAAATCACAGCCAAAATCACGGTCAACGGCATTGGTTCCAAACGCAAAATTGATTATGTGCGCGACGTAATGCCGGTGCTCTCCAAACTCGGCTGCAACGCCGGCACGTGCCATGGTGCAAAGGACGGCAAGAACGGTTTCAAACTTTCGTTGCGTGGCTACGATCCGTTGTATGATGTGCGGGCGTTCACCGATGAACTGGCCAGCCGCCGCGTCAATATCGCTTCACCGGCTGATAGTTTGATGCTGCTCAAATCCACCGCCGCCGTACCGCACGAAGGCGGACAAGTCACTAAACCGGGTGACAAATATTACGCCATATTACACGAGTGGATCTCCACCGGTGCAAAGTTGAATTTGAACACCGCCCGCGTAACATCGATTGCACTATCGCCTCAAAAACCGGTCATCCAAAACATCGGCGGGCGCCAGCAAATGCGCGTCATCGCCACGTACAGCAACGGCGAAAAACGCGACGTGACTGCCGAAGCCTTTGTTTCCAGCAGTAACCAGGACGTAACTGACGCTGACAAAGGCGGCCTTGTCACCGTACTGCGCCGCGGCGAGGCAGCGGTGCTGGCGCGCTTCGAGGGCGCGTATGCGGCGACCACCATCACCGCAATGGGCGATCGCTCGGGCTTTGTTTGGAAACAACCCGAGACGTGGGGCGACATCGACCAGCTCACCGCTACAAAATGGAAACAAATGAAAATTGCGCCCTCAGGCTTGTGCAGTGACGCGGAATTTTTGCGACGCGCCTATCTCGACCTCACCGGCCTGCCGCCCGGCGTAGACGTCGTGCAACAATTTCTCGCCGACAAACGCCCCACTCGCATCAAGCGCGAGGCGCTCATCGATGAGTTAGTGGGCAATGAAAATTACATTGATCATTGGTCGAACAAATGGGCGGACCTACTGCAAGTGAACCGAAAATTCCTCGGCGCAGAAGGCGCGAAGGCGTTTCGTGAGTGGATCCGCAATGAGGTGAAAACCAACACCCCTTACGATGAATTCGCGCGTAAAATTCTCACCGCGAGCGGCTCCAACAAAACCAATCCGGCGGCGAGCTATTATAAAATCTTGCGCAAACCCGATGCCATTATGGAGAACACCACTCACTTGTGGCTGGCCACACGGTTTAACTGCAACAAATGCCACGACCATCCATTCGAACGTTGGACGCAGGATCAATATTACGAGACCGCCGCCTTCTTCGCGCAGGTGGGTTTGAAAAAAGACGCCAAAGCCAGCGGCAACAAAACCGTCGGCGGCACTGCGGTAGAAGGCAAGAAGCCGCTGTTTGAGGAAATTTTTGACAAGCCCAACGGCGATATGAAACACGACCGCACCGGTGCCATCACCGCACCGAAATTTCCCTTCGAGGCAAAATTCGACAAACAGGAAAAAGCCACCCGCCGTGAGGAATTCGCCGCGTGGATCACCAGCCCCGACAACCAATACTTTGCGCGCAGTTATGTAAACCGGCTGTGGGGTTACTTGCTCGGCGTGGGCATCATCGAGCCGCTGGACGACATCCGCGCGGGCAATCCCGCTTCCAATCCCGAACTGCTCGACTGGCTCACGGCGGAATTCATAAAGAGCAAATTCAACGTGCGACACGTCGTGAAGCTCATTTGCAAAAGCCGAACGTACCAACTTTCCATCGCCACCAACCAATGGAATGAAGATGATCCAATCAACTATTCACACGCCCTGCCCAGACGACTGCCGGCTGAAGTGCTATACGACGCCATTTATTTCACCACCGGCACAAAGACCAAAATTCCTGGCGTCCCCGCCGGCACCCGCGCCGCTGCCCTGCCCGATGTGGGGGTAAAATTGCCGGACGGCTTCCTAGGCACGCTCGGCCGTCCCGCGCGCGAAAGCGCCTGCGAATGCGAACGCATTAACGGCCTCCAACTCGGCCCGGTCATGGCACTCATCACTGGCCCCACTGTGGACGCCGCCCTCACTGCACCCGACAACGCCATCACCCAACTCGTTAAAGAACAACCCGATGACAGCAAGCTCGTCAATGCACTGTACCTTCGCATCCTCAACCGCCCCGCACGCAAAACGGAAATTGCCACAGCCGTCGCACTGCTGAAATCCATCGAGCCCGAGCATCAGGCGTTGCTCAAAGAAATGGCCGCGTTCGAAAAGAAACTTGAACCCATCACTCAAAAACGCGAGTCCGCGCGACAGGCGAAT
>CAUZWB010000310.1:0-3623 GCA_963583525.1 Verrucomicrobiia bacterium
TCGGTGAGCAGTTTGTCCGCTTCCTGACTGACGGCCCAGTCTTTGCCATTTGTGATTTCGTAAAATAAATATTCGCCCGCGGGTGCGGCATCCAGTTCGGGGAACAAACCCGTGTCCGTCACAAAACCTGCCATCATTTCCTGCAGCGACTCGATGTATTCGCGCTGCGTGGGATCGCCGGGGAAAAGCTCGTTGCGCTTGGCGAAGCCCTCGAGCTTGGCGGTCCAAAGTTGGCGCACGTCGTCCGGGCAAAAGTGATGCCAGTAAACCGCGCCGCACGCCCGCGCGCGGGGATGATAACGCGCCAGTTGTAATGCGGCGTGGGTGTTGAGCAGCGAGGCAAGAATTTTGCCGGCGTCCTGATCGTGGATGCCTTTGGTGTAGGCTTCGGCGTAACGATCGCCCATAAATTCCTGCACCAGCTTGAGGCGGTCGGCGGGTTTCATTGCGGCGACTTCGGTGAGGCGTTCGCCGCCTTCGTGCTCGAGTTTTTGCCAAATCAAATAGGCGAGATATTCGGCGCGGTAAATTTCGCGGTCCTCGCTCACCACCTGTTGATCCCACACCGCGTGCGTGGCGAGGAAGGCCTCGTTCCCGATGGGTTCAAAATAACGCGTACCCGTGAGGTGCAAATTCTGCTCGTCGCCGCGGCGCACGATAGTGAGGTCCAACGGTTGGGTGTTGACGGCGAACTTGTGCTTGCCGAACTGGATGACATTTTGGCCATCGACGTACAGTTCCTTTTTGTCTTTGAGCTGGCGAACGGCTTCCTCGTGGATGGTCTTGAGTTGGGACTGGATGCCCTCCGCCTCGCCGGATTTTTCCAGCGCGGTGAGTTCCTCGATGCGTTCGCGGATGGAATCGATGATCCGATCGGCGGCCATATAGCCGTTGATGTCGTTGACATCGTCGAAGGTGCCGAGCTTGTGCTCCACGCTTTTGAGCATGCGCTCAGCTGAGGACGTCAGCGCGGTGGCCTTGCGGTTTCGGATTTCCTCGAGCTGCAGGCGTTTCTGCTCGAACGCGGCTTCGAGTTCGCCGCGTTTTTCATCGAGCTGCTCGATGTACTCCGGGAAATCCGCGAAGTCGCCGCCCAAGTCCTCGAGCTGGTTAATGACGTTATTAAAATACCCGTCGCATTTCTCCGGCGAATCGGACATGTCCAAATAATTCACCGCCGTTTGGCTGAGCAATAAAATCTGGGCATTAAATTGCGCGGCACCCTCGGCGCTCATCAACGTGCGCGATTTATTTTTGAGCGCTTCCTTCACCTGATTCACCACTTGATAAATGGCGGTGATAGACTCGATGATGCGGGTTTGCTCGGTGGTATCATCGATCTGCAAACTGCGCACGATGTCGATGAGCATCTCGAGGTCCTCACCGGCTTGGGTGATTTCCGCGTTCAACTCCTTGGCCTCGGCCATTTTGGTGACGCCCTCGACTTGTCCGCGTTGTGCATCGGCGCGTTCTCGATAGGAGTCCAGCGCCTCGGGTTGCAGCAGGAATTGCACGCACTTTTGTGAGAGCGCCTCGACCTGCTCCTTCACCTGCGCCTCAAGGGCGTCCATGGCGGCGGTGTCAATGAAGCGAACCTCGTCCTTGAGCGTGATAATTTCTCCGCGCATACGGCGCAGTCCGCTCAGGTTAGCGACAAAAACATCAACCGACCGGAAGTCCGCGCGGAGGACTTGATTAAACAAAGTCTTGGCGCGCTTTTGGATTTCATCAGTCTTCTCCTTGGCATCAAGGCGAAGTCGGCGCACTTTGTCGAATTCCGAAATGGCCTTCTCGGCGGAGCTGCCGATCTCGCGCAGGATTTCCACCACGCCGCCGCCTTCACCGGAAGTCAGCCACGTAAATGAATTCGGGATATTTTCGCACCGGCGCGCCACATCGGCGTAAAGGTCTGCGTAGGGCGATTCCTTTTGGATGAGGATGAGCACCTCATTGCACTCGGCCATCGCACGCACCACGGATTTATTGCCGATCTGGTACAGGAAGGAATCGCGGTTGCCGCTTTCCGGCTCGAAACCGGCCTGATAAAATGGGGTTTGCCGCAGTTGAATCGTGTGATGCTTGATGGCTTCTTCCTCGGCGCGGAAGCTCACGAGGTCGCCATTGGGGAACAGCGAAAACCCGTGGCACGTGATGCGCTCGGTGACTTCCTGCTCGATGAGGCGATAGGGCATCAGCGCGTACAGCCCGCTCATCCGGTTGAAAAAGACGTACAGAAAATCTTCGCCATTGGGCGAGGGCACCGTGCGCTCGAGCACCATTTCGCCCAGCTCACCCTCGTAGCGTTTCAGTTCGCCGGTTTGCAGGTAGTAGCCATCGGGGAAAATCAACCCGTGCTCCTCGGGCAACATCACGCACGATTGGCCCAGTGTGTCCACGCGATGCACAGCCTGGAGTTTTTCATTAAAAATAAAATAGCGCGTCACCTTTTCGCGATAGGGCGTCATCTTCAGCAAAATCAACGAGCCTTGGATGGCGTATTGGATTTCGGCATCGCCAATCTTTTGGTTGGCGTCCATGACCTCCTCCGCGTAGATGCCCTCGCCGGTGGCGGTGTTATCCTCCACTTTAATGGTGAGATCGCCGCCCACGCATTCCACAAACACGCGGTCCTCGATGGACACGTGCGGGTTATCGCCGTGCCGAACCGCACTGCTCGCCGGTGTTTTCCACTGAAAATTATACTGGCCGGGGAAGCCTTGGCGAAGATAGTCCGGCGCGCTTCGGTCATCCTCGTAAACCAGCTCGCCATCTTTGTAGAGCCACTTGAACACCGTCACATCGTCCACCATTTTGCCGGTGCGAAACACCATGTAAAGGTGAACCCCAATAATGGCGAACCGGTGGAACGTGGCTGATTGGTCGATTTTGAAAAGACGCGAGAAAGATTCTTTGAAGTTTTCGTCCTGTAACAGCGTGAGGTCGCCCTCATGAAACGTCTGCGTCTCGGCGTCATATTCAAACACGCTGAAGACATCGCTCAACTGCCCTTGCTTAAGGCCGAGGTTTACATTGAAACCAAACAGGAAACGATTGTGGCCGAGCTGAATCATATCGCGCGGCTCGCAATTGAGCTGCGTGGACACGCGATCCATTTTCTTCAACTCCAGCTTGCGCGTACCAAACACTTCCGCGCGTTGCTCGTCGAGCTTGCCCAATCGCTCGCGCAACACTTTGGCCTGATCAGACAGGCGCTGCCGAATGAGATCATACGCGCCGCCTTCCAGCGCGGTTGATGCGCCTTCCGCCGGGGTTCCGCTGTCGGGGGGGTCCGCCATGGATCCAGTCCCGCCCGGCCGGAGCCGAGCGGTGGGATTATTTTGCCGCCGAATCTCCCAGCAACGCGTTGGCAATCATGCCGCCAATGCCGGATTCCTTCACCGCCTTTTGCGCCTGGCGCATGATTGATTTCACGCCACCGTCATCCGACTTGCTGATGAGCTTGGTGAGCAGCGCCGAGATGGTAAGATTTTTCACATCCTCGCTGGAGACGCCGAGATCCCTTACCCAACCGCGCAGCTGGGTTTTGAAATAATCGGGGTCGCCATTGAAGAAGGTATTTTTCACATCGGTGATGGTTTGGCTGTTGTTCACCAAGCGATCGA
>CAUZWB010000311.1:0-3623 GCA_963583525.1 Verrucomicrobiia bacterium
GCTGCACGCCAAGCCCGGCGAAATGATCGCACTCGTCGGCCCCACCGGTGCGGGCAAAAGCACGCTTGTGAATTTGTTGCCGGCGTTTTACGAAATCAGTTCCGGCCGCGTCACCATCGACGGCCAAAGCGTGTCCGACACCTCGCTCGCTTCATTGCGCCAACACATCGCCATTGTCAGTCAGGAACCGTTTCTCTTCAACGGCACCATCCGCGAGAACATCCAGTACGGCAAACTCGATGCCACCGAGGACGAACTCATCGCCTCCTCCAAGGCCGCCAATTGCCACGACTTCATAACCGCACTGCCCGAAGGCTACGATGCCCGCGTGGGCGAACGCGGCGTGAAACTCAGTGTCGGCGAAAAGCAACGCGTCAGCGTCGCCCGCGCGCTGCTGGCCGACGCCCCCCTCCTCATCCTCGACGAAGCCACCGCCAGCGTGGACACCGCCACCGAGCGACTCATTCAGGAAGCCCTCGAACACCTAATGGAAGGCCGCACCAGCTTCGTCATCGCCCATCGCCTCAGCACCATCCGAAAAGCCACGCAAATTCTGGTTCTCAAAAACGGCGAAATCATCGAACGCGGCACGCACGAAACCCTCCTCGCCCAAAACGGCCTCTACGCCAAACTCGCCCGAATCCAAAACACTACCTTCATTGAAGAAAGTTTTGAAAAGTTGGAAGGATGATTTTTTCACCACAGAGGCACAGAGAACACAGAGGAGGGTAGGGCGTGCTCTCCGAGCGCGCCACGGCGGTTTCGGAGAAACCGCCCTACCTTAACCCACCACCAATTTATTCAACTCCGGATAATTGGTTTTACCGGAGCCGAGCACGGGGATTTCTTCGAGCACTTTGATTTCGCGCGGGGCGGCGAGGTTCGGCAAACCGGCGGCGGTGATGGCTTCGCGGATTTCGGTTAGCTCGAGCGCGGCTTTGTTGGTGGCGGCGATGAGTTGCTCGCCTTTGTCGGCATCGGGACAGGCCACGATGGCGATGGCGCAGTCTTCGCCGTGTTGGGGGAAGGCTCCGGCGAGTGCATTTTCCACGGCGGTGAGGCTGACCATTTCACCACTGATTTTTGCAAAACGCTTGGCGCGGCCTTTGATGGTGATGTAGCGATCCTCGTCCACGGTGACGATGTCGCCGGTGTCGTACCAGCCGCCGAGTTTTTGAAATTCCGCGTTGGGCTCGGGGTTGAGGTAGCCCTTCATGATGTTCGGGCCTTTCACCAATAACTTGCCGCCTTCGGCCACGCCATCAACTTTCTCCAGCCGATAATCCACGCCGGGGAACAAGCGTCCCACCGCGCCTTCGCGGCTTTCGAGAATGGTGCTGGTGCTGAGCACGGGACCGGTTTCGGTGGCGCCGTAGCCTTCCATCAAGCTCACGCCAAACTTCCGCGCCCACGTGTTGCGCGTGGCTTCCTGAATTTTTTCCGCGCCGCAAATCACGTAGCGCAGTTCGGCAAAATCCGACGGCTGGCCAAAGCGCGCGTAGCCATTGAGAAACGTATTGGTGGCCAGCATCACCGTGCAGCCGCGATCATAAAACACCGCCGGAATTTGCCGGTACATCAGCGGCGAAGGAAACAGATAAACAAAATTGCCGCGTAACAGCGGCAACAACAAACCCGCCGTAAGCCCGAAGCTGTGGAAGAGCGGCAGGCAAGTGAAGAATCGGTCCGATTCTTTGAGGTCAATCACCGAGGCGCACTGGCGCGCGTTGGCGAGTAAATTGCGATGCGTCAGCTCCACGCCCTTGGGCACGCCCTCGGAGCCGCTGGTGAAGAGGACCACCGCCGTGTCGGTAAACGGCGTGTAATGTCCCGCGAGCGGGTTGAACTTGTGATTCAATAACGCGCCCAATTTGCTGAGGCCGGAAATATTTTCGCGCACGTCCTCCAGATAAATCAACTCCACGCCCGCTGCCTCAAACGGTTCCGCCTCCAGCTTGGCTTTTTCGAGAAATGCCTTGGACGTGACAATTTGTTTAACCCCCGCCAGCTCCGAACACTGCAGCATCGTGGCCGCGCCGGCTGTGTAATTCAAAATCGCCGGCACCTTGCCTGCCGCCCAAAGGCTGGTGAGCGTGGCGACCTTGCCATTCACATTGGGCAACAGCACCCCCACGCGCTCGGCTTGTTTATCCAGCAACCGCTCCCATTGCGCCGCCAACAAATCCGTGCCGATGAGCAGCCGCCGATAGGTCAGCGTTTGAAACGTCGTATCCTCCAGCGCCACTTGATGCGGGATGTGTTTGGCCAACGCGGCGAGCGCGGTGATGATCGTTTGCGGGCCGTGCTCCATCTCTGTTTCAAACTGCTGATTCACCATCCGGTCGCGCAGCCATTGATTGAGCTTCGCCCGTTGCACCGCCGGTTTGCCCTCGTACTGCGGCGGCTCGATGGGGTCGCTGAAATGCGCCGTTACCTTCGGGAACCATTTCGTCCAACCGCCGTGCGGGCTCGCCAACACCCGCGCCGCGCCGCGCAAATAACAGGTGATCACTTTCGCATTTGTTTTTTGGATGAGAAACCCCGTGCCATCAAAGAGCCGCTGCAAACTTCCCGTGCGGCTCATTCTCCCCTCGGCAAACAGAACCAGCTTGCCGCCGCCAGCGAGATGCGACGCCATTCGCTTGAGTGACGCCGCTGGATCCGCACCAATCAAAATGATGCGCGGATTGCCGAGCACCCACGCGTGGAGTTTGCTGGTGCGCGCGGGCATCTCAGACGCCGCGAACTTCCAATCCGGATCCAAACACAGCCCCACGAACAACCAATCAATCCACGAAAGGTGGTTGGGGATCAGCAATATCGGCCCCTCGCCGCGCGTGGCCTCCTCGTTGATGGCGCGAAAACGAAACCACACCCGTAGCCCGCAACGCATCAGTTTCAAAAACAATCGATTACCCCAAATATTCATCCGTGGGCGAGACTCTACCGGAAGAACCCCACGAGTGGAAATCGATAAAATCGATGAACCCCAGCGCGCTCTCAATGGTAAGGACATGCGGGAGCGTGTCCCTACCGGGAGGGACGAGCTCCACCTCGTCCCATATCAAAAACAATTTGGAGCAAGGCGGAACTTGCCCCTCCCATCCTCTCCATCGAATAACGCCACCACCTTCGGTAGGACCCGCACCCAACACGAGGGTTGCGAATCGATGGTGGTTGGGGGATACTTCCCGCACCAACGCAGCAACCCAAACTGAAAGGCATTATCATGGGATGGTTATCTGGACAATTCATTGACATTATCGAGTGGCTCGATGACGGGCAGGACACGATGGTGTACCGCTTCGAGCGGCATAATAACGAAATCAAAAATGGCGCGAAGCTCGTGGTACGGCCCGGGCAGGCGGCGGTGTTTGTGAACGAGGGGAGCACGAGCGTGGCGGATGTGTTCGAGCCGGGCACACACGAGCTGACCACGGCGAACCTGCCGATTCTTTCCACGTTGATGGGCTGGAAGCATGGCTTCGAAAGTCCGTTCAAGGCGGAGGTTTATTTTTTTAAGACCACAAAATTCACAGATCTCAAGTGGGGCACGCGCGCGCCGATCACAGTGGAGTGCGCGGGGTATGGGATGTTCGACCTGCGCGCCAATGGCAGCTACG
>CAUZWB010000312.1:0-3615 GCA_963583525.1 Verrucomicrobiia bacterium
CGACCAATCAAAAACTTCATATCCATCATCACTTCGTTTCTCCACCACGCCGTTCGCGCAAGTGGCGAGGTGTAGCTTGCCCGCGAGGCCGCACGTGTAGCCCGCATCAGCCAAGAGGCGGCTGATGAGTTTCTCCGTGGCCGGCATGGCCTGCCCGTTTTGGCGGCAACGCGTGGTGCGTGGATAACGCCCCGTGAGAAACGAAGCGCGGCTCGGCGTGCAAACGGGACTTTGGCAATAGGCACGCGTAAACGCCACGCCGCTGGCTACCAACGCATCGAGGTGCGGCGTGCGAATGTGCGGATTGCCCAGCGCGCCAATCGTGTCCGCCCGCTGTTGGTCCGTGCAAATCCAGAGAATGTTCGGTTGCTCCGCCACACGGGTTGAATAATTCAACTCGCCTAAATTGGCGAGCTTTGGCTTGATGATGCGGTAAAAAACATCCGTCCATTGTTCCGCATTCTTGAGAGAGCAGGATGGTGCTCACTTTATTCAGGAGATTTCCAACGAATTATTGGAGAATTGGGGATAACCTATTGCCTGATAGAACCGGAAAATCTCGACTCTATTTTACGCCTTCGCTAGGATGAGCGAACGCTATGGAGGAAACGCGTCGCCATTTTTTGCGCCAAGCATTGAGCACAACCGCACCGATCTGCGGGGGCATTTTGTTGCTCAATCCAATCGACGCGTTGGCGGCGGTACTGCGCCGCTATCACGTCGTGGCGAAGGGCGACACCCTCAGCGCCATCGCCCAGCGGTACCGCGTCTCCGTCAATCAGCTTAAGCTTTGGAACGGGCTTACCAAGGATCTTATTGTTCCCGGCCAGCGAATCCACTTTCGCACGCAATACAATTCGCTGCCACTTACGACGATTAATAAGCCGCGCATTAACACCACCAAGTGGAAAAATATCATCGCCCACCACAGCGCCACCGGCAACGGGAACGCAAAAATTTTTGATGCGGCCCATCGTCGGCGCGGAATGGAAAATGGCCTCGCCTATCACTTCATTATTTGCAATGGCACCAACGGCTCCGCCGACGGCAAGGTGGAAGTGGGAAACCGTTGGCTCCGCCAAATCAAAGGCGGCCATGTGAAGAGCGAAACCTACAATGCCAATTCCATCGGCATTTGTGTGGTCGGAAATTTTCAGGAAAAATGGGTCACCGCCAAGCAGCAGCAATCACTCGTAGAGCTGGTGGATTACCTGAAAAACAAAACCCTCCGGGGTCGGCCCAAATTTCGCGTCCATCGCGAGTTAGAGCAAACAGTTTGCCCCGGGAAAAATTTCCCAGTCAAAAAACTGCACGCTCTTTTCGGTTGATCTCAGGCCAACACGCTCACGTTGTACAGCGCGTACAGCCCCTTCAGCAAGCGATCCTGATCGTATTGCGCCAGCGACATTTGACCGGTGAGCGCTTCCAGTAATCCCGCTTCGGTGCCTTTGTATTGGCCATCGATGAGCATCATGCCGATTGCGTGCGCGGTGAGGCAACGCTTCTGTCGGGTGCTCATGCGCGCGATCTCTTCATCCAATGTGTCGGCTTTTTCCGCGAGCAATCGTTGGCCCGCTTCGATGTGTTCGAGGCTTGGCACAAAGCGTTGTAGATAAGCTATTTCACTTTTCAGCACCTCATCATCGGCACCCGCCATCGCGAGCAGTACGGCGCAAAAGAGTGCCCATTCGTCATCATCGCGAAACACATTTGTTTGGAACCGTGTCTCCAGTGCCTCCTGCACATCACGCGCGCTGTCGCGTTCCATCCGAAATGTTTCCGCCGCCAACTCCACCAGCGAACGATCGCGCACCCGTCCATCGGCGATGGTTAGATTCACAATGTTCGCAAAAAGGCACGCACTCTGCGCATCGTCCAACGCCAGCCCGGCAGTCTCCAGTGCCTCCTCCAGTGGCGGCGGTTCGGGGATCGCGTGGCCCTCCGCCAGTGGAGCTAGATGCGGCGGCATGGGATGTCCCGTTTTTTGGCACACGCCTTTGATCACCGCCAAGAACTGTTCCAATGCCAAGTTGCCGTCGCTCATGCTCGATTCTTAAAGGAAACGGCCTCTGCTGACAAGGTTCTAAACTTATTTCGTGCCGCACTGTTTTTATCCTGCTCTCCCCATGCCCTCTAAAAATTTATGAAATTTTTTCTAGACAATCGCGCTCAGCACTCTCAAAATTCCTTCTTGTTATAACACGCAATTGCAAATGACTTCCACGATTTCCACCTCGCTTGCTGACGAAACCTATCATGCCATTCGTAAACGCGTGGCTACCGGCCATTGGCCACCGGGGATGCGGCTGGTGAATCGCAAGCTCGGCGCCGAGTTGGGCGTGAGCATGGTGCCGGTGCGCGAGGCGCTTAATCGGCTGGCCAGCGAGGGTCTCGTGGAGCACGTGCCCGGCGCGGGGGCTTTTGTGCGGCGGCTGGATCGCAAGCAGATTGTGCAGCTGTATGCGTTGCGCGAGCAGTTGGAATGTTTCGCAGCGCGCGAGGCGGCGGGGCGCATTCGGCCGGATCAGTTAGTGCAGTTGGAAAAACTCTGCGCCGATTGGCGGACGTTGCTTGGGCGCATCCGGCAAAGCAAAGGGCGCACGGCAACGGCGGCGGTGTTGCAGCGGTGGCTGGATAATGATTTGAAATTTCACCGCGTGCTCATTGAGGCGGCGGATAATCCGTGGCTGACCAAATCGGTAATGGATTTGCGGATGCTCTCGGTGGTGGCGCGCAATAAACCGGGTGCGCTGCCATTGGATTCCGCCGAGCGCACGCACCGCGACCACGAAAAATTGGTGACGGTTTTGCGGAAGGGAAGCACGGAAGAGGCCGAACGGCTGATGTGTCGACACGTGAACGATGGGTGCCAATTTATTTTAAGCCATTTGGAGGAATGATCGTGAAATATTTTTTTGCTGCATTGTTTTTTTTGAGTGTCTCGGTGATGGCCGACGATGGGGCGCGGCTCGCGGCCAAGGCACTGCCGGATTTGCCGGATCCCATCGGCGTGGCCGGGCCGTTTGTGGGCGTTCACAATGACGCGCTCATCGTGGCCGGTGGCGCGAATTTTCCTGTACCTGCGGGCGGGGATTTGTGGGAGGTGCCCAAGGTTTATCACGCGAATGCGTGGGTGTTGATGCGTAAAGGCGACGGCTATGAATGGCTTGAAGGGTTCAAACTGAAAAGGCCCGTGGGCTACGGGATGTGCGTTTCGACCGATAAAGGCGTGGTGTGCATTGGCGGCGAAACGGGGGAGACGGTTTATTCGGATGTGTTCCGGCTGGAGTGGGATGCCAAAACGAAAACGCTGAAGCAATCGAAATTACCGTCATTGCCTGTGGCTTGCACTGGCGGTGCGGCGGCGGTGATTGGCGATGTGGTTTATGTAGCGGGCGGTCAAAGCGAGGCAGGTCTGGACTCGGCCACGAAAAATTTTTGGCGATTGGATTTTGGGGACGACAAATCAAAGTGGGAAAAGCTCCCGCCATGGCCGGGGCCGGAGCGGGCGTTTAATCA
The DNA here is from genome assembly GCA_963583525.1 of Verrucomicrobiia bacterium. GTDB lineage: Bacteria > Verrucomicrobiota > Verrucomicrobiia > Limisphaerales > UBA1100 > JACNJL01. Next base: position 3,520 of record CAUZWB010000312.1, read on the forward strand.
AATGGTGGCCCAGCACAACGGACGCGAGATGTGTCTTTATGTTTTTGGCGGACGGCGGCAGGACGCGAAGGTCGAAGGCATCGCGGGCATCATCGC
>CAUZWB010000313.1:0-3610 GCA_963583525.1 Verrucomicrobiia bacterium
AAATTTTACGCGGCAAAGCGGCTGCGCCCCCAACCCCGGGGACGTGCCGCGCTGCAAACCCATTGGGCTGCCGCCGTGTTATGGCGTTGCTGTGCCGCCGGGAATCAAGTTAACCCGTTGCGGATCCGCGCCGCCCGATGGTAATCCCTGCGATTCCATCGGTACATATAACACAAATTCACCACGCCGATTTGCCGCGAACGATTCCTTATTGCCGCCCTGCACCATCGGCATTTTTTCGCCCATACTTTTGGTGGCGAGCCGGTTAACTGTCACGCCTAATTCAGCGAGCGCTTGCGCGATAGTTTGGGCCCGGCGTTCGCCCAGCGAGAGGTTGTAATCCTCCGTGCCGCGTTCGTCGCAATGGCCTTCCACTTCCAACAAATGGTTTGGGTTTTGAATCAAGTACTCCGCCACCTTGGTGATGTGCGGCAAATCTGCCGGCCGCAGCTCCGCGCTATCATAAGCGAAATGAATTTTCTGAAACGCATCGCGCACAATCTCATGCTCGCCGGGCAATCCCAATGGCCCAAATCCTGTGCCCGGATTGGGAGTCACGTTAGGCCCTCCGTTTCCACCGCCCGTACCGCCTGGCCCTAAGCCGGTGTTTCCATTTCCTCCGGGATTGCCGTTTCCGTTACCATTGCCACCGTTTCCATTGTTGGCCAATGTTTTGCCGGGAATGTGAGTGACGTCCGTAGTTGCGGACTTACAACCGATGGCGGCTACTGCACAAACCAAGGCCAATGTTTTTAGATATGTTGCTCCTTGCATAATTTCTCCTTTAACCACACTGGTTGCACTGGTTGAGCTCCTCCTTGTTGGAACTGTTTAAAAACTTTACTGCCACGCCGGTTGCCCCACGCCGCCCGTAAAGGCTGGGAGCATCTTCACCTGTTCTGTCGGTACGTCAAGTATTGCCATGCGTTTCTTATTCACGCCACCGGCGCGTCTTGTGAATACAATATTCCGACTGTTGGCGGCCCACGCGGGGTCTTCGCCTTCACAATAAATTTTTGCGTTCCCGCCCGTGGCGGGCACGACACCAATTTGAAAGCCGCCGCGCTGCTGGGTGAAGGAAATCCACTTGCCATCTGGCGACCAACAGGGCTGCGTGGGGCGGAACGCGCCTTTGGTGGGAATCTCAATCATCGGCCCGCCGCTCGTCGCGATTTTAACCAGCACGTATCGGCCTTTGACCAAAGTGGCAAACGCAATCCATCGGCCATCGGGCGACCAAGTGGGGCTGGAAACTTCCTCGCGGGTACGCGTGGCGCGGAATAATTTTTTGCCGGGAATATCTTTCAAAAAATCCCAGTCTTTCGGAGCCAAATATAAATCCGTCGCCCCGCCTTTGCTGAGCACCACTGCCACCGGCCCGTGCGCCGTCATCGCGCCGCCGGTGTTCAGACCTTTGAACCGCGAGAAGACTTTGCGCTTGCCGGTCTTCAAACTGTGTCGCACCACCGTGGTGTTTTGCAGGCCGCCGATCGTCATCCATGATGTGTAAAACAGCCCGCTGTGATCCGGCATCCACATCGGGTTTTCGACTATCGTTTTGTCGTGAGTAAGTGCCACGGGATTGTGCCCGTCATAATCCGATTGAAATACCTCCCATTGGTTCTTGCCGGTTTTCATCGTGAACAGAATTTGCGTGTGGGCGATCCCGTTTTGGCCGGTGATGGCTTTGATGGTGGCGTTGCTCAACGCGTGGGCGAGCACGCGGGGCGCGGCACCGTTGATGTTGAGGTTGAAGCCAAAGTTGCCGGCGTTGTCGCTCAAAATACCGGTGAGATTATTCGCGCCATTTTTCCCTTCGAGCACATAGCTCGCATCGGTTTCGGCGACTATTTTACAGCCCATCACTTCGAGGTCAAAGGCCAGCACTTTAGCTATTTCGCCTTGGTACCCTTTGATCGCGACGGGAATCAGCTTGCCCACGTTGCCCTGCACTTGCAACCCGGCGGCCCATGTGGAATTGGCCAACACGAAACATACGAGCATTGATAAAAGAACGGGGATTGATTTTATGCGATTCATTTTTTAATTCCTTTTAACCTCATTAACCTCCAATGACCGGCGTGAAATCCAAGATAAACGTCCGCTTGGCGTCACGTGAACCCAATGGGAAAGGTTTGCCCACGGATTTCACTTTGTCCAGCGCACGTTGTACCGACTTATCCAGAGTGGCATCGCCCGTGCGGCGGGTGATGCGGGCACTGATCACGCGGCCATTTCGGCCGATTGTCACGGAAACCTCTGCAATACGCATGCGCGTGAGGTTTTTGGGAATCAATGGCTGCCACGCACGGCGATACACGGCGACGACGTGCTGTGCATAAGTCGCGAACGCGGCGCGGTTGCTACCGCTTACTTGCACTTTTATTTTAGCGGAAAGATTGTTGAGGCCCTTCAGCGCGTTGTTGACGTCTTTGGAATTGATAGCCGGGTTTACCGGTCGGGGCTTAGGCCGTGTGTTGTTGGTGTGTTTCTGGGTGTTGTTTATGTTTACCTTGATGTCACGTGGCTTCTTGGCTGTGTTCGGGGGCTTGGGTTTTTTGAGATTAGGGTTTTTGGGGCGCGGCTTGGGTTTCACCGTGGGCGGCTTGGGTTGTAGTTTGGGTGGATTGGGGTGTGGCTTGGGCGGTTGGATCACCGGTTTCACCGGCGGACGGGGTGGCGTCACTTCGGGATGCCGCGTGGCGCTGGGTTGGTTCAAGTTGGGTTTGGACTGTGGCGGCGCGGGTGGGTTGAGCAAATCTTCCAATACGTTGGGAGCGATCATGCTGAGCACGGGCGGCACTTTCTCCGGCTGGGTCACGAAGAACGCCGCGCCCAAAATCAGCACCGCCACCAGCAGCACATGCAGACCTACGGAGATGAAAAAACATTTTTTAAGTAATCGGATCATCGGTTGTCCTCCTTGGTTCGCAGTGAGAATTGGGTGAGCCCGTTTTTCACGCAGGCATCGATCACTGCATAAGTGTGTTTGTTCACGCCCTGTTGATCGGCGCGGATGTAAACGACGGTCTTGGGATTTTCCTTGTGCGCCAGAATTAAGGCCGCTTCGAGTTGGGCGAGGTCCATCGATTTACGATCGAACAGGTAATTTCCATCGCGGCTAATCTCCACGGTGCGCACATCATTGCGGTCGATGGCCACATCAGTCGAACCACCTTCGGGCAGTTCGAGCTTCATACCCTGCTCGAGCAGCGGCGTGGCGATCACAAAAATAATCAGCAACACAAACGCGAGATCCAGCATCGGTGTCACGTTTAAATCAGCGAGGGTTACCAACGGATTGCGTTTAGAAAAACGCTTCATGCTTGGCCCTCCGTTTCCGGCGGCAGCAAATCCGGCTGCGCATCTTCAAGATCATCAAACTCCACTTTCGTTTCATCCGCTGATGCCGGGCCAATCGGTTTAGGTTTCGGCTGCGATTTGGGTTCCACTTTGATTTCCGGCTCGGCGGCCATGGTTTTGAGTGGCTCGCGGGCATTCACGGGCACTTCCTGTAAATACTCAGCCTCGATTTTTGAGGACAATTCCTGTGCAAAATTATCCATCTCCACCGTGGCGACGCGCAAATTGTGCACCAACCAGTTGTAGC
>CAUZWB010000314.1:0-3607 GCA_963583525.1 Verrucomicrobiia bacterium
ACCTTCGTTGGCGGCCTCGGTGGTGGAGCCGAACCAACGCTCGTCGATGCCGCCGCGATTGAGCCCGTACGCGTAAGTATCATCCGGATGCAACTTCAGCCGCAACCCCGGTTGCAAAAACGACCGCGGCACCCAAGCCGGCGCGAGGCGTAACAGCCCTCCGGTTTCTTCGAGCGCGGCGTCCACGTGTTTGCGCACATTTTTTTTGACGGTCTTGAGTTGTTTAACAGATGTGAGAGCCATGGTTTGTTGAAATAAGTTTACGCGGTGAGCGGTCAAGTCACCGGAAAACGGAGGGAAAGTCGAGTCTGGAGTGCTTGCTAAAACTTGTCGTATTCAGCGTGGGTGCCTATCCACGTCCACACGAACGTATTGTCGCCCAGCCAAAACCCCGCCGCCCGATAATGGGTTCCCACGCGTACCGACCATTGGTCATCGGAGATGCGTTTATAGTGAAGCGATGGATGCCGGGTGTTGCCCAGCCAAAGCTGATAATTTTTGCGGGCCAATTCCTGAATGTTACCGGGCAGCTTGTCGAAACGCTTCCAGAAATCCTTGGTCGCGCGGGAAGTCATGAAGTGGGGGGCTCGGGGAATTCTTTTAATTCTCCCGCCGCCTCCTCGGCCTTGGCCTCTTTCATTAATTTGTCCAGCTTGCCGCCCGGCTGAGCATCGGCTGCCATTTGCCGATCCCAGTCATCCTCGGGTAGGTTTTGCAGGAAGTCATTCAACTCCGCCCGCTCGCGTGGCGAAAGATTTTCAATCGCATTCCGAATCTCAGCAACCGTTGTCATTATGAAACTCCTTGCACTTCATTTTGTTGCAAACTCGCCGCCTCCGGCCAGCCGTTGAGCAGGCCTTCGACGCTCAAGTGATAATCCAGTTTTGGCCATTCGATGCCATAGCCGGCACCGAGTGGTTTGCAATTCTTGCGCTCGGCGGGTTTGGCGTGTTGCAGTGTGGGATAGAGCGACAACGGCACGGCAATCACGCGACCGTCGGCCAAGGTGACCGTCAGCATTTCGCGCGTGACGCGGATGTCTTTAATTTTGTCGGCTGAAGAATTCATTCCACCTGCTCAAGATAAAGTCTTCGTGCTCTTCTGTCAAACGAATCGCTTCGCGCAATTGGTGCGGTCGGAAACCGTGGTTCACCGCCAAGCGCACGGGATCGAGCCACAGTTTACAATCACGGCCGGACTTGATGATGTGAATGTGCGGGGGCTCCTGTCCATCCTGCGCATAAAAAATAAACTGATACCCCTTGATGCGGAGGACGGTGGGCATAAAATTCCTTGGCGTTATGGTTGCGGCGCGGTTTCCGGCCGCGGGCTTCGAGGGACATACAGCCGGTGAATGCCACTAGTCCGCCCAGCATGGCGGATGCAAGAATAACAGGGACGGATTTCATTGTGCTTCAGTTTAAGCCCGTGGGGTTGTGAAAATTCATCACAAAAATTGAAATATCAAATGGTGCCGCGCCATTGGCATTACGGTAGTGGTGGTGGCTGTGGAGTTTCTTCGGGTTGTGATTTGGCCTCCTGTTTATTTTTTGCAGCGGCGGCACCGATCAAGTCGAAAGGCAGCAGCAGGGTGTCCAACGCAAACGTCAATGGAAGGTCAATTACGATCATCGGAGTCACCACAACGTATTCGTATCCGCCGGTGGGATTATTGATTGAATACATGCTGTGTTGGACTCCGGAGTAGGCTTTGGGTGGTTTTTCCGTGGCATGCGCAAGGAGCGACACGCAGCCGGTGCTACTGGCGAGCACAAGAATTGAAAGGGCGATGGCTGCTGTTTTTGTCAGGATTTTCATCGTGGAAAAATAATGCCCCTTTTTTGATGGTGCAACTGAATATTATTTCACCCGCATTGTCCCCCACATCGTTAGGCCGTGGCCGGGGTAGGTGCAGAGGTATTCGTAGTTGCCGGGTTTGGTGGGGGCTTTGAAATAGAGAGTGACCGTGTTGCGATGGAGGACGAGCGGGGTGTGGGCGATGACATTGGGCTACTCGAGATAAACCAGCAGCGTGACCAGTTGTTTCTGGGGTTGCGGCAATGGCTGACTTGCGCTTTGGTTGGCGCATGAGCGAGCAGATTTTTTCCGGGAAGAATGTTTTGGTGACGGGCGGCGGGCGCGGGCTTGGACGGGCGGCGGCGCTGCGGTTGGCAAGTGAGGGGGCCAATGTGGCGGTGAATTATGTTTCGCGGCGAGACGAGGCGGAATCGGCGGCTGCGGAGATTGAAGCGCTGGGCGTGAAATCGGCGGTGCTGCAGGCGGATGTTTCGGTGCGCGAGGAGGCACAGCGGCTGGCGACGGAGACGCGCGAGGCACTGGGGCCGATTGATTTTCTCGTGCACAGCGCGGGGATTTGCGTCAACGAACCGGTGGACGAAGTGACGTGGGAAGTTTGGCAGCGGACGTTTGAGGTGAATGTGCACGGGACGTTTCACATGATTTACGCGGTGAAGGATGAAATGATTGAGCGCGGCTTTGGGCGCATCGTGACGCTGGCGTCGATTGCGGGACTGCGGCCGCGGCCGTTGCTGCCGCATTACGCGGCATCGAAGGCGGCGGTGATTTCGATGACGCAAAGCCTCTCGGCGGCTTGGGGGAAGCACAACGTGCGCATCAACTGCATCGCGCCGGGGCTCATCGACACGGAGATGGCGCGCGATTTGCCGGTGACCTCTTGGGAGAAGGCCATCGCTGATACTCCGATGGGCCGCGTGGGGGAGGCGGAGGAGATTGCGAACTTGGTGCGGTTTCTGGTGAGCGAGGAGTCGAGCTTTATGACGGGGCAGACGCTGGTGGCGAGCGGCGGGCGGGTGTTGTTGCCGTAACGGACTCGCAAGCTCGCCCCTCCATTGAGTTGCCGGCCCTCAATTCACCAGCGCATCATCAACCGCTGGCGGGAACATTTCTTCGACGTTTCCGGTGAGGCGCAGCGAAACTTGCGGGAGCCTGTCGTGGTCGGTTTCGTCGCGGTTGATAATGATGTACGGCGTGCCGGCTTGGGCGGCGGCGAGGGGGATGGCGTTGGCGGGGCTGACGGAGAGGGTGGAGCCGAGGGCAATGACGAGGTCGGCCGAGGCGGCGGCGGCGAAGGCACGGGTGAGATCGGCTTCGCGGAGGTTTTGGCCGAAGCTAATGGTGGCGGGTTTGAGGTAGCCGCCGCATTCGCAGATGGGCGGCTGGCGGGTTTGTTTGAATTGCGCGAAACTGGCCTCGACGGGATTGCGCGCGCCGCAGGTTTGGCATTCGGCCAGCGCGCCGGTGCCGTGGACTTCGACCAGCATTTCCTCGCTGGTGCCGGCGGCGCGGTGGAGGCCGTCGATGTTTTGGGTGACGACCTGTTCTACTTTGCCCGCTTGCTCGAGGCGCACGATGGATTCGTGAATGATGTTCGGCTTCGCATCGCCGTGTTCCTCCCACAGCTCGAGTTTGTATTCCCAATACTCGATGCGCGATTCCTCGTGCGCCATGAAGTCCTGATAATACACCGGCTGGCGCGTGGTCCAAATACCGCCCTTGCCACGAAAGGCGGGGATGCCGCTGGGTGTGGAAATGCCCGCGCCGGTGAAGACAAGAATGCGCTCAGATA
>CAUZWB010000315.1:0-3606 GCA_963583525.1 Verrucomicrobiia bacterium
GCTCAGCACGTATTTCACATCGCTGTGGATGGGGAGCTGCACCTTGCGGTTTTTGTTGTGCTCGGAACGGTCGAGGTCCACGTGGACGATGGTGCCGTGCTCGCAAAATTTTTCGACCTTGCCGGTCACGCGATCATCGAAACGCACGCCAAAGGCGAGCAGTAAATCCGCGCCATCGGCGATTTTGCGGGTGTTGCCTTTGGCGTCCTTGCGCAGCTCGCCGCTAACTGCCCAGTTCGCGTAAGCCGCACCGTGCATCCCCAGCCAGCGCAGTGAGAGTTTGTGGGTTTCGGGAAACGCGCCCACGCCCATAATCGTCGTGGTGACGGGAATTTTTGTGGCCTCCACAAACGCGCGCAGTTCCTTTGACGCCTCGCCGGTGATGACGCCGCCGCCGCAGTAGAGCACCGGTCGCTCGGCTTTCTCGATGAGGCCGATGATTTCGTTCAGCTCTATGTCATCCGCCTTCGGGCAGGCATCGTAGCCGGGGAGGTCGATGGAATCCGGCCAAACCGGTTGCGCGGTTTGTTGCTGAATATTTTTTGGAAAATCAATGACCACCGGGCCCGGTCGGCCGGTCGTCGCAATGTGGAACGCCTCCTTCACCACGCGCGGGATTTCGCGGATGTCGGTGATGAGATAGCTGTGCTTCACGACGCCCAGCGTCATCCCGTAAAAATCCGTTTCCTGAAACGCGCCCTTGCCGATCATTGCCTGCGGCACTTGGCCGGTGAGGGCGATGAGTGGCACGCTGTCCATCCACGCATCGGCGAGGCCGGTCACCAAATTGGTTGCGCCCGGCCCGCTGGTGGCCATGCACACGCCGGCCTTGCCGGTGGCGCGGCCGTAACCGCCCGCGGCAAACGCGCCGCCTTGTTCGTGCCGCGGCAGGTATGTGCGAATCTGGCTGGACTTCGTCAGCGCCTGATGCAGCTCCATACTCGCGCCGCCGGGGTAAGCAAAAATGCTATCTACCCCCTCGCGCTCCAGCGCGGTCACGAGAATTTCGCAACCCTTCATCGGCTGGCCGAGCTTGCGGCGCGCGGTTTTGGTTTTGGCGGCTTTCGGTTTGGTTGTCTTAGTTTTGCTCATTAACAATGTGTGTTGTCGGCTGGCTTTGGCGCAAGAAAAAGACCCGCGACCGTCTCCAGCCGGGGGTCCTTATCGAAATTCATCCTAATCCCGACACGACTCCACGGCTCCGGAAAGTACAAGTACCTCCAAAAAAACGCCAAGCTGTGCGGATAGGTTCAACATATTCGAGGGGCGTTTTTAGCAGGAAGCGCCGGTGCGGTCAATCTTCCACTATCCGGCGGGTAGGGACACGCTTCGCGTGTCCACGGACGTGCGATGCGCGTCCCTACCGGGGTTCCTGCTGGGTGAGGCAGTGGAATGCGCCGAGGCCCCAGATTAGGTTGGTGGCGTCGAGGGGGATGACTTTGCGCGTGGGGAAGCAGTCTTGCAAAATGGCTTGGGCGTGGGCGTCGTTGGGGTGGCGGAAGGTGGGCAGAAGCACGACTTTGTTGCCGATGGAAAAATTGGCGTAGCTGGCGGGGAGGCGTTCGTTTTGGAAAATGACGGGCGGCGGCATTGGCAACTCGATGATGCGCAGATTGGTTTGGCGCAGGCGCTCGAGGTTTGCTTGCAATGGGGCGTGGTTTTCGTCTTCGGGGTTTTTCTCGATGGCGGTGACGACGGTTTGCTCATCCACGAAACGCGTGAGGTCGTCGATGTGGCCGTCGGTGTCGTCGCCGGCAATGCCTTCGCCAAGCCAAATAATTTCTGTAATGCCGAGGTTGTCGCGGAGGCGTTGCTCGATTTGTTCGCGCGTGAGGTTTGGGTTTCGATTGGGATTGAGTAAACAACTTTCCGTGGTGAGCAGTGTGCCCGCGCCGTTGACTTCGATGGAGCCGCCTTCGAGTACCATTTCGGGTGTGAAGCATTCGAGGCCGCGCGCGGCGGCGATGTGCGCGGGGATTTGGTTGTCCAAATCAAAGGGCGGATATTTTTCGCCCCACGCATTGTAATCCCAATTGACGACGGCGCGCGTGGTTTCATTTTTCACAAACACCGGCCCATGATCGCGGCACCACGGTTCGTAGGCGCGATGATGGAAAAATTCGACGCGGTCATTGAGGGCACCGTGTTCAGCCAAAACCGCGCGCGCTTCGGCCTCCATCGCGGCATCCCACACGTTGATGAAAACGCCTTCGCCTTCCGACAGCGCGCGCACCATCGCGGCGATCACCGGGGGGATGCGGTCGAAAATATCAGGAAAGCTAATGCCTTCGCGGCGGGGCCACGTGAGCCACGTGCCGGTGTGCGGTTCCCACTCTGCCGGCATTCGGAAGCCGAGCGACGCGGGAGTGGGCGGGGTCAGGGGAGATCCTCCTTCAGCGCGCTGGTCAGTAGGGCGTACCATTGCTCGTGGCTGAGCTGCAGCTCGGTGGCGGCGGCGAGTTCGCGGATGCGCTCGGGCTGCGTGCTGCCGACAATCGGGATAATCCCCGCCGGATGCCGCATCAGCCACGCGAGCGCCACCGCGCCACGGCTCACGCCAAAATCGCGCGCCATCAAATCCAACCGCCGCCGCACCTTGGCGGGCTTGTATTTTTCCTGCGAAGGCAGCACGGATTTTTTTCCGTTGCCGAGAAACCCGCCAGCCAACGGGCTCCACGCCATCGGCGTGATGCCGCGTTCGAGGCATTGATCAAGCGTGCCGTTTTCAAACGGATCGAGGTGCATTAGGCTTGCCTCGATTTGGTTTACAACCAGTGGCTCCTTCAGCGCGCTTTGCAAACAAGATACTTGCGAAGGATTGAAATTGCTTACGCCAAAGTGCTTCACCTTGCCGGCTTTTTTCAACTTGGCAAATGCCTTGGCCACCTCGGCGGGATCCATCAGCCAATCCGGCCGGTGGAGTTGATAAATATCGATGCAATTGATCCCTATCCGTTGCAGGGATTTTTCGCACGACTGCTCAATGTAATCGGCGGAAAGATCGTAGCGAAACGGCTCGTTGCTTTCCGGCACGCGTATGCCGCATTTGGTGGCGATGACGGCGGATTTTTTCAACGCCTTGGATTGCTTTAGCGCGAGCCCCATCAACTCTTCCGAAACACCCTCGCAATAAATATCCGCCAAATCGAACAGCGTGTAGCCCGCCTCCTGCGCGGCGAGCAGCGCCTTCACGCCCGCTTCGCGCGCCTTGGCCGTTACCTTGCGCGCTTCCCAACCGCCGGCGATACGCCAGCAGCCGTAAGCTAACGGAGAAATCTTGAGTGTAGTTTTGCCAATACGGATAGGATTCATTGGGTCGGGTGAGACGAAGGTACGGCAAAGAAAATTTGTCGCAAGCAAAATGCGCATCGCGAGTGAAAAAGAACGTGGGTGAATAGGCCGCACTTGAAATGGCCTTCGCTTTGGGCACACTGCGCGCGTGAACGGCGGGGAAAACAAATGGCGCGATTGGGCACTGGCGGCGGGCGCAGGCTTGACGTGGGCTTGTGCGTTTCCGCCGATCACCTTTCTACCCGCGGCTTGGCTGGCGCCCGCGCTGCTGCTGGCCGCCACGCGCGCCGCGCCGGGGCGGGCCTTTCGCCTGGG
>CAUZWB010000316.1:0-3591 GCA_963583525.1 Verrucomicrobiia bacterium
CCCGGCCAGCCGCACACCGTGGCGTTGGATTGGGAAAACCCGCCCGACCAAGCTCCGCAAAACTGGCGCGAGCTACGCAAGAAACGTGCCGAGGAATTCCAGAAACGCCTTGGCATCACCAGCTACAGCGGACTGTACTCGTACATTTATTTAACCGACCGCGAAGTGCGCCACGAAATTTTGGTGCCGCTGCTGACCTTCGAAAAATGGCTGCCGCTCACGCGCGCCAATCCGGAATTTCTTGAAGTCGGCGAACAGGAAGCCGCCCGCAAAAAAATCACCGAATGGTTTCGCGGCCGTAATCCTGTGGAAATCGACGGCGTGCCCGTGCAGCCCGTTCTTCAGCGGCTGCAGTTTTTCGGCCTCGACATCCGAGATTTCGCGCAGGACGCCGAGCCCCGCCGCGTGAGTGCCTATCAAGCGCGGCTCGGCATCATTCTCGCCTACCCCGCCAAAGCCCCGCCCAATCGCGTGCGTTTGACGTGGGATTCCTTCCACGACGCCGCGCCCTTCCTTCGCTCGGTCGTGTACGACCACGAAAAAGATCCCACCGAGGAATTCTTCGTGCGCGACCAACCGCGCTGGGATTGGGCCCGCGAAGGTGACCCGCCCGCCACGCATGATTTCAAAACCTCACTCGTGACTGCTCCCGAAAAAGCCATCTCAAAAAAATCCCTGAACTTTTTGATCGCGGCTCCATTACTCGCGCTCGCGCTGTACGCGGGGCTGTTGCGAAATCATCCGATGCGCCGCATTGGCAGCACGATTGCCGGCGGCGCGTGCTTGTTAGCCGGAATTTGTTTTTGGCATTCGCCCGTCGACGTCGCGCCCCCAAATGCCAAAGCTGTGACCACCCACACCACCACATTATTGCAAAACATTTACCGCGCGTTTGACTACAATGAAGAAAGCGATGTTTACGACGCGTTGGAACACAGCGTAACGGGCGACCTTTTGGAGGAATTATTTCTGAAAATCCAATCCGGCCTGCGCATGCAGGAGCAGGGCGGCGCGGTGGCTCACGTGAAGCGTGTGCGCATCATGCAAATCGCGTCTGGCAAAAATGCTAAAGACGAACGCGTGCCAGTCGATTGCACTTGGCGCGTCACGGGCACGGTGGAGCATTGGGGGCACATTCACACGCGTGAGAACGAATACACCGCGCGCATTCACCTCAGTACCACGCCGGAAGACCGCGGGCGGATTGTGACATTTGAAGTGACCGATGAAAAACGCGTGCGATTCGAAACCGGCGTGCGGCAGTTTGAAGAATGAGGATGCACTATGCGGATTGCGATTGATCATCTCGAATTCGAATATGGGCTGGGCCGCTTCCGGTTGGAAATTCCTGATTTGCAAATCGAGGGCGGCGCGCGCGTGGCGTTCGTGGGCCCGAGTGGCTCAGGCAAAACTACGCTGCTGCGACTGCTCGCCGGCATCGTCACGCCGCAATCCGGCACGGTAACCGTCGGCGAAGTTCCGGTAAACGAATTGACCGATGCCGGGCGGCGCGCATTTCGCATTCGGCACATTGGCTTTGTGTTTCAGGATTTCCGGCTGGTGGAGCATCTCGACGTGCGCGAGAATATTCTGTTGCCCTATCGCCTCAACGAGGCGCTGCCAGTTTATGATTCCATCGAATCGCAAGTGAAACAACAGGCGGCGCGGCTGGACCTCGCCGACAAATTGGATTCACCGGTGGACGAACTTTCGCAGGGCGAACAACAACGCGTCGCCATTTGCCGCGCGCTGTTGCCGCGCCCCGAACTGTTACTGGCCGATGAACCCACCGGCAATCTCGATCCCAAAAACAAGACCCGCATTCTCGACCAACTATTCCAACAAGCTGAAAGCGCCGAGGCCACGCTGGTGATGGTGACGCACGACCACGCGCTGCTCGACCGCTTCGACCGCGTGATTGATTTCACAAAATTTCACAAACCGGAGGCCACCCATCAATAGCCTCTGGCTCGCTTGGCTGTATTTGCGGCGACGACGCGTGGCCGCAAGTGTGATGATAGCCGGCGTGGGGCTGTCGCTATACCTCCCGCTGGCGGCGCACTGGGCGGCGGATGCCTTCGACGAGGCGCTGGGCGCGCGCGCGGCAACCACCCCGATGATCGTCGGCGCGCGCGGCAGTCGGTTTGATCTCGTGCTGCACGGGCTATACTTCCGCGCGCGCAGCGAGGGCACGGTGGCGTACGGCGAATCCACCGCGCTGCGCGAAGCGGGGCACGGCCGCGTGATACCGCTGCACGTGCAGTTCACCGCAGGCGGGCAGCCGGTGGTGGGCACGTCGCTGGATTATTTTGATTTTCGCAAACTGCAACTGGCGCGCGGCGAATCGATGGCGCTCCTGGGCGATTGTGTGTTGGGCGCAAATGCGGCGCAGCAATTAAAACTCGGCCCAAACGACAAACTAAAAACCGACCGCAAAAATCTATTCGACCTTGCGGGCGATTATCCGTTGCAGCTCAACGTATCCGGCGTGCTCGCGGCCACCGGCACAGCGGATGATGAGGGCGTGTTTGTGGATGTGAAAACCGCGTGGATCATCGCCGGCCACGGCCACGGGCATAACGAGCAGGAATCCAACGCCACCAACGCGCCCAGCGCGAAGCTCGTAAAAACGCATTTGGAAATCACGCCGGAAAATATGGACACATTTCATTTCCACGGCGACACCACCGCGCTGCCGCTCACAGCGATTCTCGTGGAACCGATGGACGCCAAGGAAACTGCAATGGTAATGGGCCGTTATCAAAACAATGGAACTCTACAGGCGCTCAAACCGCCGGTGGTGGTGGATGAAATGATGGGGATGGTGATGCGGGTGCGGCAGTTTCTCGACGCGAATTATGCTTTGGTGGCGAGCACGATGGGCTTATTACTCGCGCTGATTGTCGCTCTGTCGCGCCGGCTCCGCGCGCAGGAAATGGAGACGCTCTTTTTGCTCGGCTGCAGTCGCGGCACGCAGTTCGCTTTGCAAGCTGCGGAGCTGCTAATGATTTTCACCACCGCCGGCATACTCGCCCTCGTCGCCGCGTGGGCCACGGTGGGGTGGGCACGGGATTACTTGAGCACACTCGCCGGATGAAACATTTCATTTTTTTATTGTTCATTGTTCTGCTGAGCTGCAAACCGGCGGTGACCGAGCCCACACCGCAAGCGGGCAAGCCGCGCGTGGCGGTGGTGAATTATCCGCTGGCGTTTTTTGTGGAACGGATCGGGGGCGATTTGGTGGAGATGCATTTTCCGGACATAGAGGGAGATCCGGCGTTTTGGAAACCGACGGCGGCGGAAGTGCGCGGGTTTCAATCAGCTGATCTCATCCTGCTCAACGGGGCATCGTACGCGAAATGGACGGCGTGGGCTTCGTTGCCCGATTCGCGAACGGTGAACACCAGCGCGGCGTTTCGCGATGCGTTCATCACGGTGAACGCCGACGCGGCGCATCAGCACGGCAAAGGTAGCGAGCACAGCCACGCGGGCACGGCGTTCACCACTTGGCTGGATTTCAAACAGGCGCAGCACCAAGCCGCAGCAGTGCATCGCGCGCTGGCCAGTTTGTTACCGGCGCACGCCGAAACG
>CAUZWB010000317.1:0-3577 GCA_963583525.1 Verrucomicrobiia bacterium
AGATTTGGCCGGCTTCGCCCGCCCGCCCGGCGCACCGAGCGAGGGGATAGCCATCCCGCCGAGCGTGGCGGTGGACGCCATGAGAAAGGTGCGTCTATCCATGGGGGAAGTATCCAATGCCCAAGGTAAAATGTCCAATAAAAATCAACGCGATTTGGTCATTGGAAATTGGGCGTTTCCCGCTTACTCTCCGCGCATGAAATTCATTCTTCAGTCATTGATCGTTCTCACCATGATTGTACCCGTTGCGGATGCCGCCGAGCCCAAGGCGCTGCACAAAGGCACCGGCCCCGGTTGGCGGGCGATGACGGAGGCGGATTTTACCAAAGTGAATTGCAGTCCGGACACTTGGAAGTGGGGCAAGGATGGACTCATCCAGTGCACCGGAAAACCCGTGGGCGTCATTCGCACGAAGAAACAATTTACTAATCTCGAGCTGGTCGTGCAATGGCGGCACTTGAAGCACGCGGGCAATAGCGGAGTTTTTTTGTGGGCCATGCCCGAGAGCATCAAAAATCTTGAAGCGGGCAAAGGGCGTCTGCCGTGGGGCATTGAGGTGCAGGTTTTGGATTTGGGCTACGAGACGAATTGGGAAAAATCAAAAGGCAAACCCTCGCACTGGTTTACCTCGCATGGTGATGTGTTCCCCACCGGCAAGGCACGGATGAAAGCCGCGACGCCGCAGATCACTTACAAGCGCGCGGATGGCTCGGAGTATGTCGTTGGCAATCCGAAGAGCAGCCGCAGCTTTCCCACCCAACGCCTCACGCACGGCGTCGGCAAATGGAACCACTACCACATTCGCGCGGTGGATGGCGAAGTGAAGCTGTGGGTGAATGGCGTGATGGTCACCAGCGGCAAAGACTGCAAACCGGCCACGGGCTTTTTGTGTTTGGAAAGTGAAGGCTCTCCCATCGAATTCAAAAACCTGCGCATTCGCGAGCTGCCTTAAATCTCGGCCAGCAGCACCACGTAATTTTTCCCGTACGCCTCGGCGCACTTGGGGCAGGTGGTATAATAAAATAATTACCGCTTGAGCGTCTCGTTTTTTTCGGCAACCTGCGCGGCCATTTCCTTCGCCCATTTGCCGGCGTGGCGATAGTGCCCTTCGAAGACGCGCGACATAAAGCGCCCGCTCAATTTCACATTATCCGCGCCGGGCAAGTCATCGGTCACAGAAATATAAACCACCGATTTCCACAACGAACATTCGTCAGAAAGTACGATCACTTCCGGATCCTTCACTCCCGCCGCCTCGATGCGTTCCATGTTGCGCACCATCACGCCGCCGAAGTTCAGCGGGATGTGAAACAGGCAGCGCACGGTGTCCCGCCCGAACGATTTGTCGGTCCACTCGAGAATTTGATTGTCCCATGGCGCGAGGTCAAATCGGGGGCAACAGCCGGTTTCAAAATCACTCATAGCCCGAAATCGTATTTTTCCCTAAAAAGCAATTCAACCTTAAAAAAGCCTCTATTTGCAAAAAACAGATTGTTATTGGCCGGTTTTATAAAATATTGGCGTATCTTGCTCGTGGCCAAGTGAAAATAAATCAAAAAATTTGAAAGAAATGGGGTCTGTTTTGCGAATATATATATGGAGGGCATTGTTTCCTCCTGCGCGGAAGAGGTTCCGTGTGCATTGGGTTGTGTATAGTAGCGGCGCCCCTTTCGGGGGGCGTCGTTTTTTTGTTCACTGAAAGTGCCCGACTTTGAAGAGGAAAAATAAGGACGGATCAACTCACTTCCGCCAGCGGCTTGTAGCTGGGATCCACCAAATAGTGAGGGCGACCTTGGAGGTCGGTGACGGTGGCGGTATCAAGATTGATGCCGAGGTTATTGTAGAGAGTGGCGAACACTTCCTGGACGTGCACGGGCCGGTCGTTGGCTTCGCCGCCATCCTTGGATGTGCTGCCGATAACTTGGCCGGTGCGCATGCCGCCGCCGGCGAGGATGGCAGGGGCGACGTTCGGCCAATGATCGCGGCCGCCCTTTTCATTGATCTTCGGCGTGCGGCCAAATTCGCCCCACACGACGACGGTGACGTCCTGATCCAAACCGCGTTCGTGGAGGTCGGTGACGAGCGTGGCCAGCGCGTGGTCGAAGTCGGGTAAATCCCATTCGGCGAGCTGCTTGAGCGTGCCGCCGCGGTTGGCGTGCCAATCCCACGCGCCGAAGGCGACGGTGACGCAGCGCGCACCGGCCTCCACCAAGCGTCGCGCGAGCAGGAGTTGCTGCGGATTTTTCGCCGCGCCACCAAAGCTCTCGGTAGTCGGCTTGGAGGATCCGTAGCGCGCGATGGTTTTTGGATTTTCATTTTTTAAATCCAATGCACGTGCGAGGCGGCTGCTGTTCAAAATGGAAAATGCCTGTTCGCGAAAGGGATCCGCGTCTGCCTCGCTGCGGGCATCGGCCGCGCGGCGAAAATCATCGAAGCCGGTCAGCAAACCCTTGCGATCTTCGAGGCGCTTGATGGTGATGTTGTTGAGCGTCAAATCGCTTTTACCTTGCCCGTAAAGGCGGAAGGGCGTGTAGCGTTGGCCGGTGAAGCCCGGCCACGAGATGGGACCGGGTGGATCGTGAACGCCGGCCACGTTGTAAGGCTTGTGGCGCATCTGCGGGCCGGCGTCGATGTACGCGGGCATGTTGTTCGGGCCGGGGCCTTGGAGGCGGCTGACCACCGAGCCGAGCGTGGGCCATCCGCCGGCGGGCTCGTTGTCCGTTGGCTTGCCGCCGGGCCGACCGCTGTAGCATTGGAACGATTCGTGGCGATTTTTCAAGCCAACCAGCGAGCGGATGACGACCAGCTTGTCCATCGCCTTGGCCAGCTTGGGCAGCAGTTCGCAGATGTGGACGCCGGGCACTTTGGTGCGGATGGGTTTGAAGCTGCTTCGGATATCCGACGAGGCATCCGTTTTCAAATCAAACGTATCGTGATGCGTCGGGCCGCCGGGGAGGTAAACCATGATTACCGCCTTGTGGCCGAGCCCGGTTTTAGATTTCGGCGCGGCTTTCTCGGCCGCGAGGAGTTGTGGCAGCGAAAGCCCACCCATCGCCATCCCGCCAATTTGCAGAAATGACCGCCGCGAATGTCCATCGCAAAACCGTGGCCCCGCCTGATTGCTGATGAAATTCAGCATAGGTGGATTATAACAGGATCCGCCCGATGGGCAAGCGGGGTTTTGGTGTGTGCTTCATCGGCACGCCCCCAATTATTCCAAAGTTTTTTTGAACAAATTGTGTGTGATTTGTTGAATGCGTTTGTCGACTCCATGCGGTCGGCTGAAGTGGCTCCACGGGAGCATGTGGCCGGGTGGGGCAGCGAGGGCTTGGGGCCACCAAATAGTGGCGGCGTTGAAGATGATATTCTTTTTCGGGCCAGGGAAAATGGTGGCGGTCCAGTGGGCGGGGGTGATCCCTCCGCGCCACACGGTGCCCTCGGCGACGACCTCGAGGCCGGGCTTCTTCGCGGGCGCGCCGTGGTGTTCCCAGCCGACGAGGCCGGGGATGGCGTCGCCTTTTTTCATGCCGGTGTTTTGGAAAATCCAGTGGTCGGGTTTGGTGCACGTCCAGTCGCC
>CAUZWB010000318.1:0-3561 GCA_963583525.1 Verrucomicrobiia bacterium
GGATTCGATTTCGCCGCCTTTGCCGAGCAGGGTTAAGCCCTGAATTTTATCGGCCAGTGAAGCCGGAATAGTCACGGTGCGGGTTGCGCTGGAAGCCTGAAGCTTAATGCCCTTTGGCCGGCCCGGTTTTTTCTTCACGTTCGTGCTGCCCTTTGGACGGCCCGGTTTTTTGTTCGTGCTGCCCTTCGGACGGCCTGGTTTTTTCTTTTCTGATTGTGCCATAATATTATTCTTTGGAGGGTTCTGGATCGCCGATGAGTTTATCAATATTTTTGTTAATGTAAACAATTAATTTGCCCCTCCCGTTGGCGCGTTGGTGCGCTTGGAAATTACGTCCTAACTTATTGCAACCTCTTCACATTTTCCGGCGGGCGACCGATGACGGCTCGGTTGTCTTTTACAATGATGGGGCGTTCAAGGAGGATGGGGTGCCGGCCGATGGCGGCGATGATTTCGGCCTCGGTAGATACGGGGGTGAGGCCGGCAGCAGTGTATTCAGCTTCTTTGGTGCGGAGGATTTCATGGGCGGTAAGGGTGAGTTTTTTTAGGAGGTCGCGCAGGGTGGATTCGTCGGGCGGAGTTTTGAGGTACTCGATGACTTCCGGTTCGGCATCAATTTCGCGAAGGAGCGCAAGCGCTTGGCGGCTTTTGGAACAGCGGGGATTGTGGTAAATTTTCATCATTGTCCGGCTTCCTGTGAGGGGAGGTATTCACGGTAAGTGAACAAAGCGGCACCAGCGGCGAGGAAAATAATCGTGGCACCGCATAGCACGAATCCGGCAGAAATCGATGAGGTTGAAGACCAAGTAACAAACAGGCCGGCCACCGTTTCGTTTTGCGCCAACAAGGTGTGGATGTGACGGAGGATGGAGAGTTGGTTGATGTTGCTGGTCTCCACCATGCCGAGCCCAACTTCCACGATGAGCCAATAGAGAATCCCGATGACCACGAAGCGTTGATGCAGCAACCCGAGCAGAGCGGACAGCGCGCTCCACGCGAAGATGGCGAGGAATTGCGTGAGCAACATCGTGGGTAGCAGCGCGCCGAGCCCTTCCGCATGTTTCACGATGCCGAGTGCAAAGAGCCCTAAGGTGCCGGCGAGAAAAATTAACTGCAACCAAAACACGTGGCAAAGGTATTGCAACAGAAACAGCGTGTGCCGCCGCAGCGGACGGGTGCACAGAAAACTCAATGTGTTGGCTTGCACTTCGGCGCGCATCATGGAGCCGCACACGTTGAGACAGGTGAGCGGGATAAGGAACTGAACATAAAACCCGATTACCCATCCGAGCCATTCTTTTTCCTGCCCGCTTCGGATGGTGAGCAGCATGAGGAAGCCGAGCGCGCACGCGCCGATTCCCCAGCGTACGATCGTGCCGGTAGTGCAGCGCTGCGCCCACACGAGTGCCCACATGCCGCGCAACGCGCCGCCAAAATTTACTGCGGAATTCATGGAAGGATGGTGGCTCATTCGGTCATCTTTTCAAAAATATCCTGCAGCGATCGGTCGCGGCTGCGCAGTTCATGCAGGGCAATGTTGTTATCAGTTAGCAAATCGACGAGCGAATCGCTGAAGCGCTGCGGATCGTTCACTCGCAAATCCAGCCCGCCATCGTTGCCATCGTCGCCATCGTTGTCAGTACTATCGAAGCCCAGCAACAGGTCGGCCTCGAAGAGTACGCGGGTGAACCGCACGGGATCACTGCAGCGGATATGGAGGTTTGCCTCGGTGCCTTGGAGCCGGCGTTGGAGCGCGAGCTGGCTGCCGCTGGCGATCACGCGGCCCCAGTTCAAAATCAAAATCTCCGGACACAACGCCTCCAGTTCGTGCAAAATATGGCTGCTGATGAGCACCGTGGTGCCTTCGACGGCGAGTTGTTTGAGGATGCGTTGCACTTCCTGCCGTCCCATCGGGTCGAGCCCGTTCATTGGCTCATCCAAAACGAGCAGACGCGGATGATGCAGCAGCGCTTGCGCGAGCTTCACGCGTTGGCGCATGCCCTTGGAAAATTGGCCGAGCGGTTTTTCCCAGTGCACGCGCTCGAGCTTCACGCGATCGAGAATGGCGTCCACATGATCCGGCGCGGCGGAGGGCGCGATGCCCGAGAGCATCGCCAAGCCGCGCAGCCACGTGCGCGCCCGCAGGTGATCGGGCAGTGCATCGTCTTCCGGGCAAAAGCCAATGTCGCGCAGCACCTCGGGATTGTTCCACGGCTGCGCGCCAAACACCGTCAGCGCGCCGTCACTGGGCCGCAACTGGCCGGTGATGATTTTGATGAGCGTGCTCTTGCCCGCGCCATTGGGGCCGACCAATCCGGTGAGCCCCGGGCCGATCTCAAAGCTGATGTTGTTGAGCCCCATCACGATGCCGTACCAACGGCTTAGCTCGGTGGCTTGGATGACCGGCGTTATGCTTTCACCACTCATTCGGGTTTCACCTTTTTGTAAAGCGTCACCAGCGCCCCGGCGGAGAGAACGCTGAGGCACGCGATTGCGGCTGACACATTTTCTGCGGTCAGCTCGAGTCGCATTTTGATGTTTTTAATTAATCCCATTTCCGTGAAGCCCGGATATTTGTCGCCCAATTCTTTAAAGTCGCCTCCGATACCGAACAAGCTGCGTTGCAATAATTCGAGGTCAAACCAAAAGCTCAAGTACTGCAGCCAATAATTTTTGGAGCCCATGCCGATGCCCGAGAGCACCACGCCCATTAACAGCAGCCCCACCCAAACCGCCGTGGCCGTGCGCGGGCTGGAGGTCATCGCCGAAATGCCCAGCGCCATCAGCCCCAGAATCACCATGCCCAAACCCACAAACGCCACCGAATGCAGCAGCGCCGGAGCAGTGTGCCAAAAAAACGAAACTTCCGGGGCCATCAAATTCCCCATCATCCACGTAGCCAGTGTCGGCCCCAGCCACGTGAGCGTGAGCAGCAACAGCACGCCGGCGAATTTGCCGATGCAATAATCGAACCGGCTCACTGCCTTCGACGAATAAATGGTGATCGCACGGCTGGACAAATCACTGGTAATCAGCCGCGGAATTGCCATGCCCAATGCCACCAGCGACAGCGTGAGGGAAGACACAATCGAGCCCGTGAACAAATAAAAAAACATGTTGTACGTCATGCCGATCGCGATGCGCGGATTATCAGCCGCCCATGCCCGGAACATTGGCGCAAAGTTTTTAAAGAGATCCAATTCCTCCGTGATGAAGTTGGACACTGCGCTGTTCTCGATCATTAACTGCCCGAACCCAAACAGAAACACCCCCTGCAACAGCGCGTAAATCCAACACGTCCACATCACCCAACGCATGCCTTTTACTTTGAGGCACGCGGTGAGCGTGGCTTGGGCGATCACCCAGCGGCGATAGCCAATGCCGCGCGTCTCGCCGTCACGATGCGTGTAGCTGGAATCAATCAGGGCCATGAGTCGAGAGGGCTTGGAGGAAAACTTCCTCAAGTGCGTTGGGGCTGGGCAGCGCCTCGATGGGCTGCACGCCTTCGTTGCGCAAAAAACTGAGCACCGGCGTCAGACTTTCGCGCCCGTGCCGCACGGT
>CAUZWB010000319.1:0-3555 GCA_963583525.1 Verrucomicrobiia bacterium
AAGCTCCCATCCTTCCGCGCGGCGCGCTTCGAGCCATGCTTTCCATTCGGTGGGATTCATGTTTTGGTTCGGCCCGATCTCAAGCGAATCGAATTGAAATTCTGCCAACACCGCAAATTTATCCTTGGCCGCGCGCAGGGCGTCCCATGCGGTAACGAGGGTTTCGTGGAATCGTTGGGCTTCCATTTCGCGCGGCCACACGATCCGATCGAACCGCGTGCGCAGTTGGGTGATCAAGTCCACGCGCTGCATCAACTTCACCGGCATTTGCTCGCTCACTAACAGCCCGTTTTGGTAAATCCGTTGCACGGCGTGCAACCCGGCGGCGTCCCATTCGTCCCACTTGCCGTGGGGTTGATCGCGTTCGAAAAAGGCGCGGTGTTTCACGCGCCCGTTGGCGTGCCATACCACAAACTCGCCGTTCAGTTCACCCACGGTATAATTCAGAATGCGACGCGGCTTGCCGTTGGAATACCACTCCCGCCAACGGCCATCGGGCCGACCGGCGCGAAATGCGAATGCCCCGCGCAGGGTGCCATTGGTGTGTGTGGCCTCCGTGCGACCGGTGAAGGGATGCAGTTCGTCAGAGCGATAAAACAAACCGTCGGCCTGTTTTTGCACTTGCGTCGCGGGCACGGCGCCGGCGGGTGTGCCGGGCTTGGCGGGCGGCGGCGCATCCCGGCCGCAACCTGCGGCCAGCAGCAGGGCGGCAATGCCAGCGAGCGAGCGCATCGTTAGGCCCCGAATGCCTTGCGCATCATGGCCACGCTTTTGGGCACGGCGGTTTGTGGGTTTTCTTTGCCCTCGAATTCGATGGATACGTAGCCGCGATAGTTTTCTTTGGCCAACATTTTGGCGATGCGTTGGTAATCCAAATCCAACGAGTACCATTCGCCGCCGCCGTAATATGTCTTCGCCTGCACGAAGGTGGTGCGGCTGGCGATCATCTCCAGTTTCTTGTACGGATTTTCCAGGAAATTTCCGGTGTCCATCAGCACGCCGAGCCACGGCGATGGGATGGCTTTCACGATGCGCAGCAACCCTTCCGGCGTGCGCGCGAGGCCCCAGTGATTTTCCAGCGCCATATGCACGCCGAGCTTCTCGGCGATGGGGATGAGTTTCTGGATGGAATCGATGCACCACTTGAAAGCTTCCTCCTCCGTGTGCCCTTTCGGCACCGGCTCGATGCCGCGATTGGCCATCAGTTCATCAAACGAAATCGTGCGCCAACGGCCGGTGTTTAGCCGGATGCACGGGATGCCCATCTCGTGCGCCAGCTCCATACAATGAATGGTGTGATCGATATTCTTTTGGCGATCCGCCGCCTTGGTTTTCACAAAGCCTTGGTGAATGGACAAGCCCACCAAGCCCACGCCATTGAGAAACGCGTGCCGCTTGAGCTTGCGCAAGTACGCCGGTTTTTCCTCGGCCATTTGCATGTGCAAAACATCCACGCCCTCCACGCCTAAATCGGCCGCGTGATCGATGACCTTTTCGATGGGGTATTTCTTGTCCGTAAAATGCCAATACGAATAAGTGGCCAACGCCAGCTTAGTGCGCGCCTTGGGCGTAGCAGCCGGTTTATCTTTGGCAGCAGCAGAAACCGGCAACGGCAAAGCACCGGCCGCCAACGCAGCGGAAGCGCCAATGAAAGCACGACGGGATGTGGGGTCAGTAGAATGTTTCATCATGTGGGTGACGAAAGTGTCACGCCAACGCGGATGGAAATCAACCCCGTATCACTGGCGGCGGGTTCGTGGCTTCGTTGGCGAGGCGGATGCCGCGTTGGTTGGCGGTGTGGAGTTCGGCGATGAGGGTGTCTTGCTCGGTGTCGAGCGTGGGGGGTTGGCCGGGGATGGGCGGAGGCGCGTGGCGGGCGCGTTGACGGTGGAAGGCGAGTTGGAAGAGGTGCGCCTGTTTGCGGCGCGCGGCGCGGAAGCCGCCGGGCAAGCCGATGAGGTTGAACAAATTCCAGCCGGGCAAGAGCATCCATCCGCTGGTGGCCGCGGCGTATTCGGCCGGCGTGATGAGCACGCCGGTGACGCCTTGCAAGCCTTCGATGACGCGTTGCCGGTCGCGCCAGCTCAGCCATAGCAGCAGCCCGCACAGTCCCAAAACTACCACCGCATTGAGCAGCACAATGAGCAATACGCCCAGCCCTTCCATCAACAAATATGAGCCGAACAGGTTGCGACCGAAATGCAGCAGCATCCCCAGCGCCAGCCCTGCCAATGGCATGACCCAACGCCAACCGCCGCGCATGGTGGCGAATAATCCGAAGCCCAGACCGGTCATGGCTGTGTAGGTGGCATGTCCCAGCCCGAGCATCACGGTTCGGATAAAAAACATTCCCACAAACCCCGCGCCGCCCGTTGTGTTGCCGCCCTGCACAATGTAGGCGATGTCTTCGGACAACGTAAATCCTAACCCGATGATGCCGCCAAATACCGCGCCGCGCAATGGCCCCAACGATTCGTGGCCGCGTTTTTTGAAAAACAAATAGATAAAAAGCAGCCCCAGCGCTTTGGCGGGTTCTTCCACCAGTGGTGCCACAAAGGTGGCGGAGGCGTTGAAGACGGATTCATCTTCGAAATCGCGGTCCAGCGCCATGCTGATGGCCCCTTGCCCGAGCAGATCGCCCACCACCGAAAGGCCGACGGCGCCCACCGCACCCCACACGAGGCACAGCCCCAGCATCCACCACGGCGCAGGATGATAGCGGTCCATCGACCGAATGAGCAGAAAGTAAACCGCCACTAAAGGCACGACAAGCACGACGGCGGGCACAATCCAAATCATGAGAGCAAGTGAAACTTAAAGCGTCTTAAAGCGTCTCGCGCCGGGCCGCGCGCACGCCGGCGAGGAGGCGTTCCATATCTTCCATCGTCCAGCCTTCGTAGTGTTGGCCGTAAGATTCCCACGCGGTTTTGTCGCCGTCCACCAAGGCGGCGAGGTCGGCCTCGCGTTTGGCGAGGGGGTGCGATTGGTCCAGCGCGGTCCAGCGCGCCAGCCGTTCTTGCACGGCGTCCATAGGCGGCGGGTTATTGCACGGAGGCGTTGGGTTCGCCGGACGAAACCTCCGCGCTGCCGGGGGCCGGTGGCACGTCGCCGTGATTTTGCGCGCCGTTGGGAGGGGGATCCGTTTGTGAAACGCATCCGGCCAATCCGACTAACAGACAGACACACGCCATGCCTAAAATAAAAAGATGCTTGGTCATCGGAAACGGAGTATAATGTCGTGAGGCGGCCTTGGCAACGAAAAGGGTTAGTAACCTTTCGCCAATGTGCCACGTCCCATAAACACTATGAAACACGACTCCATCCAACGCAATCGCCGCGATTTTCTCGTCCTCAGCAGCCTCAGTGCCCTTGCCCTGCCCGCCTTTGCCAAGGCTACGCCATCCACCGATGACAGCCACGGCTACATCAATTTCCTCAAAGGCAAAGGCGAGGACATCGTGCCCGAGGGCAAATGGAAGGCCACGCACGCGGACATCCTCGGGCCATTCTGGGCTGGCGGCGCGCCCTATCGCGGCAAGGTCACCGCGCCCCTCG
>CAUZWB010000320.1:0-3555 GCA_963583525.1 Verrucomicrobiia bacterium
CCGGAGAGGCTGTAGCGGCCGAGTTGGCTGGTGACTTTTTTCGGATATGTCCAGCGCGCCAACTCGCGCCATTGATCGTCGTACTTGGCCAGAAATGTCTTGGGATTGTCGGCGCCGTAGAGCGCGAAGTTGCACCACCAATGGCCGTCCTTGCGCAGCACCCACGTGAGCGAGCCGCCGGAGTTGCCAAAATCCTTGAAGGTCGCCAGCTTCATGGTGCCGACATCGAGCGCCTTGATTTCGCTGCGCTCGGGCTTGAGCGGATAATTTGAATGCGCGCACAGCAGTTTTCCCTTCCAAAAAAATCCGCTGTTCAAGTGCCGCGCCGCGCCGGTGCTCACGGCCACGCGCTGACCGGTTTTACGATCATACTTGGCCACCGCGCGGCTGGTGATGGCGTAGATGAAATCCTTGTCCGCCGCCGCCGCTTGATGCGCCTCGGGCGCGGGTACCTTGCGGGCAGCTTTCCATTCCGCCCCAAGTAAAAAACCCTGGGCAGCAAGGAGGATGACAGTCCAAACCCGCATGCTATTTCTTTGGAACTTCATTCACTGTGTAGTAGGCATGACGATGCAATAACTCTTTCTGATCACGGTCACGCAAGGAACCCAGATCAAATTCATGGACGTGGCCGCGTTTGAGTTCACTCAAAGCAATCAGGACACTCAAGCCGTCAGCAGCGAGCTTGGCGCTCTTTACTTCCGGCGTCGTTTGATCCACCTCCGGCCCACCGTAGCCGCCATGATAGATGTGGGTGAAGGTGCTCACCTTGTAGTTTTTCGGATCATTACCGGTCTTGGCTTCAACAGGTTTGGTAAAAGCAATCTTGAACCCATCTGAAGTAATATTGATCCGCTTAATCTCAAAGGGCATCTTGCCGGTCCAGTCCAGTCGTTCCAAGGCAAAGGGTTTAATCCCGCGCACCGGCCAACCGCGGTTGGTGCCACCACATAATAACCGGCCCTTGGGCGTAAACTGCACATTCAGAATCCCAGTCGAAAGCCCTTCACGAAAGGGATAACACGCTCCCTGCCACACGCCATTCACCTGCTCGGTGGTCGCGCGCATGATGATGGACTGCGTGAAGTCCCCGAGGAAGATCTGGTTTTCAAACGGGCCAAACTTTCCGGCAGTACGGTCCACCACATAACCGGTAATCGAGCGGCCCATGCGGATGTAAGGAAAGATCACTGCGTACGGAACCAGTTCCTTCACCATTTCCTTCTCGGTCACGATGCGCGTGCCACTCTTAGGTTTCACCGGTTCCTTCAAATGCGGCGCGTACTTGTACCAATTAAAACTGACCGGATGCCCCATGAAGCCACCGGGCTTGAGGAACTTGAGACTGCAGGAAGAATTCCATGGCCCTTGGCTCTCGATGTAGAAAAGTGCGCCGTGCTCATTGGGTCCAATCCCGCCGGGGCTCCGCAAACCGCTGGCAATAGGAATCGATTTGCCCTCCGGCGTGATCTTCATCGCCCAGCCGCGAAAGAGAGCGCGTGAGTGGTAGGAATTGGAAAGCCCGAGCGCGACGTAGAGATTACCCTGCGGATCAAACTTGGAGCCGAATGCATACTCGTGATAGTTGCCGTAGCCCCACGCATCAGAAACTGTTTCAAAGCGGTCAGCCCGACCATCACGGTTGGTATCGGTGACCCTTGTGAGCTCGGCACTGTGAGTGACATAAAGGGCTCCCTTACGGTGGGCCAACCCGAAAATTTCATCCAACCCCTCGGCAAATTTATGGAACTTCGGCCGCGGCTTATCCTCATCCACGCCGCTCATAAAAAAGATATCTCCACGCCGTGTCCCCACTGCCAGGCGATGATCAGGCATCAACTCAAACGCGCCTCCCTCAATCACCTCTCCTTTGGGAATGGGCACACTCACCACGCGATAATATTCGCGCTCACGCTTCTCTGTACCCCAACGGCCTCCCACTTCTTCCGCATTCAAACTCGCGGTTAGAATCAGTATCAGCAGGCCGGTCAGTTTTCTTTTAACGCAATAACTCATAGCGAATCACAATCTTAGATTTTCCTTTGGGTAATTTTAACTTCAGCAGCAATTCTTTTTGGACGCCTTCACCGCGCAGCAGCGCCGTGCCTACAGGCACCCACAACTTCACTGCGTCGGTAGAAAACTGCGTCGGCGTGAGCTGCCGCACCTTGCCAGTCAGCGCGCGGAAATGAACCGTCTCACCTTTGGCTGACTCGAAGCGAATCGTACGCACCAGCCCATGCATCGAGTTTGTCACCACGGCGCGCGGAGTGTCCTCCACCGCCACCGGCCCGGTGCGGTACATAAAAGTCGGCACGCCGTTCGCGTTGAGCTGATAGCCCTTGAATTGATAACCACGATTCCGCGGATACAGTGGATCAGGATTGATCGGGTTTTCCTTATTCATCTTGGGAAGCAGCGGCCATGGGGCATCATCCTTGGCCAAGCGATAAAACGCCACATCCTGAGCCAGTTCGATCGGTCGCGCGCGCGGATTAAAATTGCCTGCCCCCTGCCCGCCCCAACCAACACTGACAAAGTCGCCACTCCATAGCCCGCTTAGGGAACCATACTCAGCGTTGAAGGCGTAGCTCACGCCACCCGGAAAACCCACCGCAATGCCGCGATAACCCGCAATCCGACTTCGCCCCCGATACACCCGCACTCGATCGGTTACTTTCAAATCTGTGCCGACTGAACGAATACCTGAAGGATCCCGCGCTGACCGGCCCAATGAAAAATAATGCCACAACGCCCTCAACTGTTCATCCGCGTTGCCATTCAGAACGTCCTTACGGACTGCTTCGCCACCGGGCCAATAATTCGGCATCACAATCCCCGGCCGATACTGCTGGGGATTTTTCATGAAATGTACGAACCAACTCGGCTGCAGTCGTTCAAAGGAATTTAATAAATCAATCCCCTTTAACCCTGGCGAATTCCTTCCATTGAAGTTGTGGCAGGCGATGCAGTTTAACCCCTTGTCACCCACCAATAAATGCCCTCCCTCACGGTACTTGCGACGGTCATCGCGCTTGGGCTCTGGCAATTCAACTTTTTTTGGAAGTCGATCTACCTTCTCAAATAATGCCGGCAAATGCTGCAGGTTCGCCTCGCCAAATTGTGGCATACGCGTGTGCATGTACGGCCGCACCATCTCCGCGTCGAAGAGCACCTTGCGCATCCATTCAGGCCTCAGCTTTGCTCCCACCCCATTGAGTGTTGGCGGAATGCGCGCGGGATTACCGAGGCCTTCTTCGTCTGTGCCAAAATGCTTAAACATAGCGTTGCTCACCCCACCCGCGCCATCGCGTGTGTGGCAGGCAATGCAGTTGAAGGCCACCAGCGTCTGATGGATCTGCGCCTTTTCGCCCAATGGCTTCCCGATCCCCGCCAGTGCCTTGCCCATCGCCGCGCGTTGCGCTGCTGACAGATTGAACAATGGCACCCCTTTCGGCTTCACCGACAAACACCCTTCGCCATCGCGCAGTTTGGTCATCTTCAGAGTCGGCTTGCCTTTCTTGCCAGGCAAGTCGTGGCACGAGGCACAGTTCA
>CAUZWB010000321.1:0-3555 GCA_963583525.1 Verrucomicrobiia bacterium
TTTTCGAAAGTGGCTCTGCTGCGCCGCGCCCTCACCGACGTGCCCGCAGTGGAGGCGATGGAGCTGCTGCTTGGCAAACTGCGCAACACACCTAACAATATTGCGTTTTTGATGACGCTTGACCTTAAGTAGGCGAATGAATGACGCGACGCGGCGATACGTCCCACCAATGCAATGACAACTTTGCTTAGAATTTTATGCCTCGGCCTGTTCGCCGCCGTCGGTTTTTTGGCCTGCGAAAAGGCTGAAACAATCGAGGTGCGCACCATCCCTGCCGAGCCCAGTCCGCCCCAAAGCTGGGGCTTGGATTCTCCCTTTGGCCCTGAAAAAGAGCGGTTTTCCATCAATGCTAATGGGGGCATGGGGATGGCGACTGTTTCTCTTACGGTTTTGCAGGGCGACGGCGGCGGGTTGCTCGGCAATGTCAACCGCTGGCGCGGCCAACTGGGGCTCGAGCCTTTGAACGAAACGAATCTTGCAAGCGGCGTTCAGTCGGTGGACTCCTTGGGATCCGAGGCGCGCCTTGTCGATCTCAACGGCACCTCGAATCGCACGCAGTTGGACACGCGGTTGGTCGGCGTCATCGTTTCCCGCAATGAGCTCACGTGGTTTTACAAACTGATGGGCACCCCCGCCGTGGTGGCAGCCGAAAAGGATGAGTTTCTCAAATACCTGCCGGATTGGCGTTGATGATGAATGCGTTGAAAGCCAATCCCATTTATCAATTTTTCACTTCGCTGCGCCTCACCGTGACGTTGTTGTCGATTTCGTTGGTCATCATTTTCTTTGGCACGCTTGCGCAGGAACCGATGGGGCTGAACATCGCGGTTGAGCGTTATTTTAAAAGTTTCTTTATTGATTCCCACGCCGCTGAGGCCGGGTGGTTTATGTTACTCAAATTATTCCAAATGGAGGGTACGCCGCTCACGCCAGAAAAAATCATCAATCCCGGCTGGCCAGTTTTCCCCGGCGGCTACCTCGTGGGCTCGCTGTTGCTGGTGAATCTACTAACGGCCCATTATGCACGCTTTGAATTGTCGGCCAAGAAAGCCGGGATCTTTCTCACCCACATTGGCATTATCACGTTGTTGATTGGTCAGGTGTTTACGGATTTGCTGCAGGAAGAAAGTTTCGTCCATATGGAACGCGGCGACCGCCGGAATTACACCGTGTCCTTTGATGATAACGAGCTGGCGTTGATGCTGCCCACCGGCGCCTCCAATCGGGTGGTGTCCATTCCGGAAACAATGTTGAAGGACAAAATCAACATTCAACATCCCGACTTGGCGGGACTGACGGTTGAGACAGAAAAATATTGGCGCAATGCCCGACCGATGACGGTGAGTCAGCTGATTGATCTTGATCGGGACGAACAACAGGCGCTTCGGCAAGTGAAAGTGGATCAAGTGTTTGCCGTCATCCAAACGCGCATCACGGCGCTGGAGGAGCGTTTGCAGCAATCGCCGCACCCCGAAAATCGTAAGGCGCTCACCGCGCTGAAAGGCCGCGCGTTTCAGCAACGCGCCGAGGCGGTCGAGCTGCGGTCACTGGCCAGTTTGCTGGGGCAGGTGGGTGAAATGGAAATGGAAATCCTCGGCTTGGGCGAATCCGACAAACAACTCATTTTTAACCAAAAAAATCTGCGCGATATGCTCGTCGCGGCGCGTACGTTTGACGACCAACGCACCGTTGGCGATCTGTTCAAAGGCGCGATGAAAGGCAATCTCCCTAAGGGCACGCTGGAGGAGCTTAACGAACAAGCGGATAATTTTGTGCCGACCCTTCGGGCCTACCCCGGCGGCACGGGAGAAGCCATGGTCAAAGCTGCCGGGGAATTTGTCATTCGCATCAAGAAACGTGCCGAAAAATTTTATACCGGTACCACCCAAGGCAAGCTCGGCGATTACTTTCGTTTCGTGCAACCGCTCGCGCCGGCGTTCGACCAAAACGACCGCAATCAACCGGTGGCGGTGCTGAAGATTAGTCACAAGGGCGAGGCGCTGGGCACGTGGATGGCTTCGTGCACCAGCGAATTTCAGCAATCCATTTCCGTGGGTGATCAAAAATGGAAACTCATCCTCCGCCCCAAGCGGCATTATTTGGGTTTCCATCTCACGCTCGTTAACTTGAAATGGGAAAAATATCGCGGCACGGAAATCCCCAAGAATTTTCAAAGCCGCGTCATTGTCGAGGGCGACAGCGAATTGCGACCGGTGGATATTTCCATGAACGAGCCATTGCGCGAAAGCGGCCAGACGTTTTATCAATATCAGATGAACCAAGACCAACTCGGGGCCACGGTGCAAACGGTGCTGCAAGTGGTGAAAAATCCCAACTGGCGCACCGCATACATCGGCTGTCTCGTCGTGGCGTTGGGATTGATTTATCAATTTTTATTTCACCTCATCGGGTTTGCCCGTAAACGAAAGAAGATCACCGCATGAGTGACGCAACTGGAAAACAAAAACCGAGCATCGTGCCGTGGATTGTCCTTGGCCTTTGCACGTTGTTGCTTGCCGTGAAGCCGGTGCTGTTGCCGCCCAAGGTGAAGGAGGGCTTTGATTATTTATCGTTTGGAAAATTACCGGTGCTTTTGGGCGGCCGCGTGAAGCCGCTGGACTCCGTGGCGCGTACGTCGCTCCTGCAAATCGCCGGTCAACAACGCATCGCTCTCGAAGGCAACGGGCCAAAAGGCGAGTGGGACAATCTCTACAAACTGCATCAAGCCGGTGATGGCAAAGGGTTGACGTACCGCAAATTTTATCAGTTCAACAAACGCCCGAAAAAACTGCACCCCACCGAGTGGCTGATGGAGGTGCTGATGAAACCGGATGTGGCGGATCGCCGCTTCATTTTCCGCATCGATCACCCCGAACTGCTTGGCGAATTGCAACTGGAGGACACGGGCGTTGATATGTCCGGCCTGCGTTTTTATACCTTCGAGCAGATGCGGCCGAATGTGCTTTTGTTGCACAAAAAACAACAGGTAATCGGCCAAAAGGATGCCGCCACGCGCACACCCTACGAGCGCGCCGCCTACAAGCTGGGGCATGCGCTGAATATATATATTCAACTGCGCTACAGCCTGCAGCCCAACCGGTTGGACCTCGACACGCGGCCCAATGCCGATCCGCCGGGCGTGCCGGATTACGCCAAGCTCTTGCGTCAAATCGAAACCGATGGCGCGGATTACGCCGCCACGTACCGGGCGTTTGAAAAAAAACACACGGAATTGGCGTCGACGTTCGGCATGTTGTTTTATGAATTGCGGCGCTTCGGCGACATCACTCAGGCCGACCTTGATAACGCTGATCCAAACCATCTTGTCACCCAAGTGCGCGCGCGGTTGGAGGAATTGTTGGCCACCAACCAACAACGCCTCGAGCAAATGCCCGAAGCGCAACGCGCGCAATTCATGCGGATAGCGTTGGCCATTCGGGCTTACCTCGCGGAACCGGAAGAAGACCAAGCCAAACTTGCCCGCCATCTGCTCACCGTGGAAGCGCCGTTTCAGGCGATGAAAGAACGCAGCAGTTTATTCATGATTCCCACCGC
>CAUZWB010000322.1:0-3551 GCA_963583525.1 Verrucomicrobiia bacterium
CACTTCTGGCTTCTCGTGCTCAAAGAATGGTCAACAGTTAAGTCGCTCACTTGATGCGTCCAAGATTGTAATATTCGCAGGGAGCAATTCTGTATTGTCATTCGGGTTCGTGGGAGGCAACATTGGGGTGTGATCGAATGGATTAAAGAATGGTGGTTTATTTTTTGCTGTTGCTGTTGCCTCTTTCATATCATTTGCCCTGACCAGTTCTTTTGGGGTCCGCTCAAGAGAAAATTCGGGAAGATGGGAATTGGATTTATGGCACTGACGGGTTTGGCTTTTTTCATTGGTGGTGCAGCGGCGATTCGAGGGAAGCAGGCTTCTTGGGTTAACTATCCAGCAGCGATTTTATGTATTCTCGCGGGTTTGAGGTTAATTGGCGATTCTTACAAAGAATGGAAGCAACTCAAATCGAATAATGCGGAACGGGACGAATAGTTGTGCCGGTGCAAATCTTAAAACGTCGTCGTTCAATTTTTCCCTGCTCGTGCAACTGCCTTAATTGCTTCCACGTGTGACTCTCACTGAGGCCGGTTTCAGCAGAAATCTCGCGCACAGTTTTCCATCCCTCTGGCACCTCATCGGCGTCACCGGAATTGGCTGCTGCGAGAACGTCAAACCATTCGCTGGTAAAGGGACGCTTCAGGAGACTCGCCAGAAGCTTTGGGAGGGTTGTGCAAAAGCGCCAAAGGCTAAAGATTGAAAAACGCCGTCCACTTCGCTTCATTGAAGCCAACCACACCGTCGTTTTTTGTCATCACAAACGGCCGCTTAACCAAATTCCCGTTGCCGGTCAGTAGATCAATCACCTCCGTCTTGCTGAGCTTGGTAAGTTTCTCCTTCATATTCATGGCTCTGTAATCGCCACCGGACGTATTAAAAAGCGAGCGTATATTGCCATCATACGCCTTGAGCATCCGCTTCAGCTCTGCCTTCGTGGGCGGCCTCTCACGAATGGCGATTCTTTCAAACTCGATCCCTTTTGCCTCCAGCCACTTCAACGCCTTGCGGCAAGTGCCGCAGCCCTTGTATTCATAAATCTTGACGGTCATGTGCTAAGGGTAACGACTCACTTTTGATGAGGCAACGGCTAGAGCTGCGTGAACAAATACCTTGCGGAGACGAGGTCTTTTTCGATTTGGGTTTTCAGGGTGTCGAGGGAGTCGAACTTTGTTTCGTCGCGGAGTTTGCCGACAAAGGTGAGGGCAAGGGGTTGGCCATAGAGATCGCCTTCGAAATCAAGGAGGTGGGCTTCAACGTGCAAGGATGGTTCGGCATCCGCTATCGTAGGGCGTAGGCCGATGTTCACGGCGGCGCGATGGGTCGTTTCACCCACTTGCGCATGCGCGGCGTACACGCCGTTGGGGGGCAGGCAAAGTCCGTCCACTTCGAGGTTGGCAGTGGGATAGCCAAGCTCGCGTCCGCGTTGGTCGCCTTGGATGACTTCACCGGTGAGGGCGTATTCGCGGCCGAGCATTTGGCCTGCAGCATCAAGTTGGCCGGTCTCGATAGCTTGGCGGATGCGGGTGCTGCTGACAGTTTCGTCATCAAGCGAAATACTGGCAAGACCGTGGACGATAAAATTCATTTCCTGACCGAGGCGTTGGAGCAGTTCCACGTTACCCTGACGTTGATGGCCGAAGGCGAAGTGTGCGCCCACGCAAATGGATTGGATGCGGCCGAGGTCCACGTACAATCCTTGGATGAACATCTCGGCGGGGATTTGGCTCATGGCTTCATCGAAGGGAAGCACGAGGGTGGCCTCGATGCCGAGAGCTTCAATGGCGGCGAGGCGCTGAGGGAGATGCTGGATGAGTCCGGGGGCGTGTTCGGGCGCGAGCACGGCGGCGGGATGCTGAGAAAAGGTGACGCATAGCGGCGTGGCCTCGAGCTGATGCGCATCGGAAACGGCTTGCCGGAGAACTTGTTGATGGCCCAGATGGACGCCATCGAAGAGGCCGATGGCGCAGCAGACGCGGCCGTTGGGGGGCTGTACTTCGCGGGCGTCGTGGAGGGTTCTCATTCGGCGGGCAGAAACATGCGGGCGATGTCGAGCAGTGAGACCATTCGCGCGGGCAACGCTTCGGCGGGCAGTTTGACGAGGTCTTCAAGGCGGGTGGCATCGGCGACGTTGAAATTGCCGGACTGGGTGCGGTGGAGGGCGCTCAAGTGCGCGCCGCATTCGAGGCGTTGCCCCAGCTCGTGCGCGAGGCTGCGGACGTAGGTGCCCTTGGTGCAATGCACGCGGAAGCGCGCGACGGGTTCGGTGTACTCGCTGAACTCGTAGGAATAAATGTGAATCGGCTTGGCCTCGCGCTCGACGGTCTTGCCCTTGCGGGCGAGTTTATAAAGCGGCACGCCGTCTATTTTAACGGCGGAAACCATCGGAGGTTTTTGCTGGATGTCGCCGGTGAATTCGCGCGCGGCGAGGTTGAGGGCGTCGCGGTCGAGCGGCGGCACGGGCGCGGTGTCGGTCACTTTGCCCTGGGCGTCGTAGCTGTCGGTGGCTTGGCCGAAATGCATTGTGCCTTCGTAGACCTTGTCGTCAGCAGTGAGTTTTTGTGAAAGCTTGGTTGCACGACCGAGTAGAAGGATGAGCAGGCCGGTGGCGGCAGGATCGAGCGTGCCGCAGTGGCCGACTTTTTTGATGCGAAACAGATTGCGGACGATGTCCACAATGTCGTGCGAAGTGGGCCCGGCGGGTTTGTCGATGAGTAGCGCGCCGTGGAGTTCGGATTCCGGTTGAGGATGGGGCATCAGACTTTTCCGTTGGCTTTCGAGAGAGCAGATTTGACGGCGGCCAACACGTTGCGTTGGGTGGCGAGTTGCGTGCCGAGGATGCGCGCGCCGGCGGCGGACATATGGCCGCCGCCGCCGAAGTCCACCGCGATGGTGGAGACGTCCAACTCGGGCAGCTTGGACCGCAAACTGATGCGCGTGATGTTCGGCTCGATTTCCTCAAAGAGGCACGCGACCTTCACGCCTTGGATGTCGCGGATGTGATCGATGAGCCCCTCGCTTTCGTCGGGCACGGCGCCGGCCTTCTTGTAGTCGGCCTGACGAATCCAAAAATACGCGACCTGGTTTTGCTCGATGAGCTTGAAGCTGTTGTACATATGCTTCTGTAGTTTCACGCGCGAGAGGGGGTAGCTTTGGTAAACCTCATCGCAGATGCGGGCGAGGTTTGCACCGCGGTTCACCAACTCTGCGGCTGCTTGGTAAGTGGAGGGGCGCGTGGTGGCGTATTGGAAGCTGCCGGTGTCGGTGCTGATGGCGGTGAACAGGCAATCGGCAATGAGCGGTGTGACGGGCCACTTGGCCTGTTTCATGAGGCGAAAAATCATCTCGCCGGTGCTGGCGCTTTTGCCGTCGACCCAGTTGATATCGCCGTAGCGGGTGTTGGAGTTGTGGTGGTCGATGTTGATGAGCGTGCCACGATTGCTGACGGTTTCGCGGATGGTGCCGAGGCGCTCGTGGTTGGCGCAATCGGTGACAAGGACGCAGTCGAAGGCGCGGGGTTTTTGCGCGGCACGCAATATTTTTTTCGGGTC
>CAUZWB010000323.1:0-3534 GCA_963583525.1 Verrucomicrobiia bacterium
TCAACACCGGCTTCAAGCACATCTGTTTCCTCGGTGAGCACGAGGTTGGCTTTGCCGCCACCGAAGAGATCGGGGAACATTTTTTGAAAATTCTCCCGCACTTTCTCGAAGGTCTCAGTGAACATCGCGCGCGACTGTTTGTCGATGCGGGCAATCACTTCCTGCAACTCGGCTTTGGCGTTCACCAAATCATCGTGTTGCGTGCTGAGGAATGTGTGGCGTCCCTCAATTTCCTCGTACTCGTCGATGGCCACCAAATTGACCGGCCCCATGCCGTCAATTTTTTCCTGTAAAGTACTGACCTGTCCATCCACTGCATCCCAGTCTGTCGTCGCTGTCTCACCTGTCATTTCTTCGGCCGTGACCGTTTCGGTGGTGGTTTGACCGTTGTCAGTGATGTTGATGGTCACGCATTCACCACGCACTTCGTGAAGATTTACGGTGTACTTCTCACGAATGCGCTCCACAAGTTGCTCTTGCGTCATTCGTTTTTGAGCCAGTTCCACTTCAATCTCACCCTTGCGTTCTTGAAGTTCGGTAAGCGAATTGCGTTTTTCAGAAAGCTCCATCTCGCGGCATTCAGCCCCGGCAGCTTGTTGGTTCCGTTGCTGCGTTAACTCTGCAGATTGCTCGCTGGCAGTTTCGCGCTCGATGCGCAACCGGTTCATTTCGCGGCGGGATTCCACATTCTGCGCCTCAAACTGTACTTTACGTTCCGCGCTTTCGCTCAGTATTTGCTGTGCGCGTTCGAGTGTTCGCTGCAACTCCTCCAGCCGCTGCTCCATCGGCGTTCTGCGTTCACGCAATGAATTTTCGCGCTCCTCGGCTTTGGACAGCGCCACTTTTGCTTCCGTCAAATCCTCAATGGCGGTTTCACGTCGCTCGCGTTGTTCATGGATAAATAGGTTATGCCCATCGAGCGCCTCCTGAAAACTGCGTGCGCGATCTTCCATCTCACGAATTCGCGAAGCTAAACCTTGTGCCCTGCCTCTGGCGCCTTCCTCCTGCTCAGCAAGGTTTCGCACTTCAAACACCACCGTATCGATTTTCTGATGGAGCACCTTGCGCGAATTTTGAAGTGCGTTAAATTCTCCTTTTGAGGTCGCCACTGCAACTTCTCGATCGCTTAGTTCGTCGCGGGCATTTTGCAGACTAGCTTGAAGCTCAGTTTGTTCTGCCAACAATTGCCCTTTATGGCGACTGGCTTCGTCTATCTCACGCGTGAGCGATGTGAGTTGCCGCTCGAGCTCATCCACCTGATTGCGACGGGCGAGCACTGAGGTGTGGTCCTTCTCGTTAGCGTGCCCGCGACCCCCGGTGTAAATGCCCAGTTGACTGAGTGACTCGCCCTGACGTGTGACATAGTCAAACCGGCCCGGGTTTGCGCGCCATAATCGTGTGGCGGTTTCCAGCGTATCGACGATCACTGTTCGGCCCAGTAAGGTTTGCAATAAGGGCTGATTGCGATCATCCGTTTCCACCACGCGCAAAGCGGGCGTGCCTTCGGCGGGTAAATCACTCGCAGGAATTGCGCCACCACGTTCGCGTAAGAGCTCCAGCGCCACGATGCTGGCGCGCCCCTGTTCGCCGCTGGCGAGGTGGCCAAGCATATCGTTGGCATGCGTGAATTGGTCGGTAAGCACGAGCTGCAGATTCGCGCCGAGAGCGGCTTCCACGGCGCGTACGTGTTGATCCGGCACGCGGATTTGGTCTGCCAACGAACCAAGCGCCGTATCAAAATGCGCAAGCACCGCCTGCGCCCCCGCGCTGAAGCCCTCTTTGTTTTCGATGAGTTGCTGCAGCACATCGCGGCGCGCCTTGGCTTCAGCCTGGCTCTGGAGCTGCGTATCGAGCGCATCGTCCACAGTATTCAGCTCATCGGTTAATTGGGCGAGTCGCGCCTGTCGTTCTTCAACTGTGCCGCGATGGGATTGGACGTGCAACGAATCGCCCGCGACCTGTTTTTCAAATTCAGAATGACTGTCCTCCAACCTGCCGCGCTCTTCTTCTAATTGAATTTTCTCCGCCGAAAGTTTTTCCAAACGCACGGCGTTGCCTTGCTTTTGCAAATCCAACGCGGTCAAATCGTT
Source organism: Verrucomicrobiia bacterium (assembly GCA_963583525.1). Lineage (GTDB taxonomy): Bacteria > Verrucomicrobiota > Verrucomicrobiia > Limisphaerales > UBA1100 > JACNJL01. Next base: position 2,091 of record CAUZWB010000323.1, read on the forward strand.
GCGGGTATGGGTGAGTCGGTTTTGTAATTCGCCGGATTCGGATTGCGCCTGCTGCAGGTCGGCTTGGCGAGCGCGAATGGCGGAATCAATGGAATCGAGCGCGCCGCGCTTTTCGGCGACGTGCTGATTGGCGCGTTCAAGTAAATGGCCCGAGTTACCAAGTTGCTGGTTGATGCTCTCCAGCTCGGCATCCACCTGTTTGCGGCGCTCCTGTGCCCCGGCGATGTCAACCTCGGCTTCGGCGTGCTGGACGCTCAACTCTTCCATCCGTTGCTCGTTAAACTGGATTCGATTCTCGTGACGGTCGGTTTCGGATTTCAGCTCGAGCCCTTTGGTTTGGGCCGCGTTGACCTGGCGATCAAGATCGGCAAGCAGTTCACGCAGTTGTTTGAGCGCAGACTCTTCTTCGATAATGCCGCTGGAATGGGTTTCGAGTCCGTCGCGAATCTGGTCAGATTCTTCACGAATAGATTTTAAAGCCGCATCGATCGCATCAAATTCATGACGGGCAAGTTGCGTTTCGAGGTGCTTCAGCTCGTCCATTATTTTCTGGAAACGCCTCGCTTTTCCGGCTTGGCGTTGGAGAGAGCCGATCTGGCGTTTCACCTCGCGGATCGTGTCATCCAATCGCAGTAAATTTTGTTCCGTGTAATCAAGTTTACGAAGCGCCTCTTTTTTCTGCTGTTTGAATTTGGTGATGCCGGCTGCTTCCTCAAAAACCGCGCGGCGCTCCATCGGGCGGCTTTGGATAATGTGCGTGATCTGGCCCTGAGCCATAATGCTGTAACTGTTGCGACCGACACCGGTACCCATAAACAGTTGCTGCACATCGCGCAGGCGACAACCGGTACCGTTCAAAAAATACTCGCTGCCGCCATCACGAAACACGCGCCGCGTGACGGTGACTTCATTGAAATTCAAATCCACGCCCGCGGCATTGAGGTTTGCCTCATCCACATCGCCAATCGTGAGTGACACCTCGGCCATGCCAGTCGCCTTGCGGCCGCGCGGACCATCGGTCCCGCTGAAAATGACATCCGCCATTTCTCCTCCGCGTAACGCTTTGGCAGACTGCTCGCCAAGCACCCAGCGGATGGCATCGGAAATATTGGATTTGCCGCAGCCATTCGGACCGACGACGGCGGTGATTCCTGGCTCGAAACTCAGGGTCGTCTTGTCAGCAAAACTTTTAAACCCGATCGCCTTTAGGCTTTTCAAATACATGTGGACCTCCTTGTGCCTTGCAGAGCGGAACACTGGCAACCAAAAACCCACAATATAAGGTGTGAGTTATGCACATCCACCCCCACAGGTGGTTTGCCGCTCAAATTCGACACCGAAGATTTTAATGGTTTTCGAGCGGTTGGCGAGTGAAAAAATGGTTATTTCTTCAAAATTGCCCGAGCTTCATTCTCGATGGATTGCAATAATTCTTCGGGGGCGA
>CAUZWB010000324.1:0-3533 GCA_963583525.1 Verrucomicrobiia bacterium
ATCCACAAACAATTGGACGAAGATGCTCCCGCAACATTCAGTTTCCAATACACCAAGCCTGCGCGCACTTCAAGCTTGGCGGATTTGAAGTGCAATTTCCCGCCGCAACCCCTACCGTGCCCGCGTGCTGGCAATCAGCCTTTTTCCGGGAGACTCGGCCCTCATGTTGTTCCTGCTCGTGGTGGGCGCGTTCACGTTACTCGGCCTGCAAACCGACGGCTTGCGCATGAGCATGCTGTTCGTGGGCACGCTGTTGGCGCTGCTCTTCGCGCCGATGCTCGCCGGCGTTTTAGGAAAATTCATCAACCTGCCCGAGCACCCGCTTTGGTGGGAATTGGGCGCGGGAAAAATTTGGGGCTTCGTGATTTTAATGATCGCCGTGCTCGCCGCCACTCAACCGCTCCATCGCAAACTGCAGCATCACATCAAACACAAACTCGAAACCAACCGCCACGCGGAATGGGATCGCGTGAACTCCATCGTCGGCATCACGCTCGGCGGCATTCTGGGTGTGTTGTATCTGATGCTGTTTGCGGGCATCATCACACCGCTCGGTTACGCCGCCACGCAGCTACGCCCCAGCGCAGCCGGCGAGCCGATGGGCTACCGTCTCGCCGCGCGTTTGCACCGCGATTTCCGCACCCTCGGCCTCGACAAATCCGCGCGCCTTTTCGATCCCGCCAGCGAGCGCTTTTATGACGCCGCCGACATCACCGGCCTACTTTATCATAATCTGCGCGACCAAAATCTCCTAACCTTCCGCGCGCGCTTATTGGCTTATCCACCGCTGATTGAGGCTACGCACACGCCACATCTGCTGCATCTGCTGCACCCCAGCAGCACCAATACTTTTCTCATGGGCATTTACAACCAAACCCATGCCACCCATCTGTTACACCACGCCCACGTGCGCGGGGCCCTGACCGATGAATCTTTGCGAAAAAAACTGAGCCAAGTGGACACCCGCGATCTTTACGAATATCTCCGCACAGGCAAATCGGCGCTGTCCGATCCCGAGAAGTTGCGCGCGCAAAACCGGCCCGTGCTGCTCGGCGGCTGGCAACTTGATGTGCCCGCCACGCAACAGCAGTTTGAGGCCAAATATAACAAAATGAATGACCGCGAAAAAAAGCAGGTGCGGGAATACCTCGAGACCCTCGCGACCACGTTGATGCTGAGCTTTTCGGAATCTTTTTTCTATTTGGACGGACGGTATTTCGCGAACCGCTCGCTCGGCGTCAAGCCCCCCAGCCACCGCGCGATTGCCGCCGGACTTCCCGAAAACGGACTCTTACCCCGCGTGCCCGCATCGCCCGGCACTCTGGCCCAGCTCTCCGTTCGAACTTTGCTGGCCGGACCGTGGAAGGCGAATAACGATTTTTTCACCGCGAGATTCAGCTGGCCGCACGCCCAGCCGTCGGTGAGTTGTGAAGTGGAGCTCCAGGAATTTTCCAACCGCCTCCGTGTCACGCTGAAGGATTTTAATCACGAGGCGTACATCTTCCGCCGCACGGGCAGCGCAGAATAGATTCTATTATATACGTCCCACCGGGATCGATCACGATTCCAACTCCGCCAACTGATGCGTCAGGCAATCGGTAAGCGCCAGCAAAGGCTCGCTGCCGGTGGGCAGATTTTCCACAGCCGCCTTGGCGTCGGCAATGTAACCGGCCACCACTTCACAGCAGGCGGCGGGGATGCCATCGTTCACCAGCCGTTCACGGACGGCTTCCGCTTGCGCCTCGCCGTCCTTGAGCATCGCCAGCCACGCCTTGCGTCCGGCGTCATCCGCGCGCTCCATCGCCAGCAACACCGGCAGCGTGGCCTTACCGGTGGCGAGATCCGTGCCCAGAGTTTTGCCGGCAATAGCTTCGGCGCCAAAGACATCCACGCAATCGTCGTAAATTTGATAAGCCGTGCCCAGTTGCTGGCCGTATTCACGCAAAGCCGCTTCCGTGGCGGCATCCGCCGCAGACAACCGCGCGCCCAACGCGCAGGCCAGCGCAAACAGCTCGGCGGTTTTCATGCCGACCAATTCAAAGTACTCCGCCTGTTGCAGTTGGAAATTCCCGCGTTGGAGGGTTTGGCGGATCTCGCCGGTGCACACCGCCTTGGCCGCGCGCGCCACGAGGCCGCACACCGATTGCGTGGGCATATTGGCCGCCAATTGCAGCGCCTCGGCAAAGAGACAATCGCCGGCGAGCACCGAAACTTTGTTGCCCCAATTCGCCGCGAGCGTGGGGCGGCTTCGGCGCACTTCCGCGCCATCCACCACATCATCGTGCACCAGCGTGGCAAGGTGGATCATCTCGATGATCACCGCCGCGCGCGCGTGTTCGACATTGAGCCCGCCCGATGCGCGCCCGCTTAAAGCCACCAACAACGGCCGCAGTTGCTTGCCTTGGCTGCCCAGCGCGTATTGCACGAAGGTGGCGATTTGCGGATCGAACACCTCCACCTCCGCCTGCAATTGCCCCGTCACCTCATCTAGGAACGGCTGCACCGGTTCGCACAACTGCTGCCAATCCGGCGGCGTTGTGGTGTTGGTTTTTTCGGCGAGCATGTTGAGGAAATATAGCGCGGTATGGGGCAGGGGTCTACTAAACTTTCGTTTTTCCCAACTGCAAAACCCGCTTAAATTCCGCCGCACTTAGAGGCGACACCGAAAGGCGGCTTTGTTTCAGTAACCCCATCCCCGCCAGCTTGGGCTCGGCTTTGATTTGCGACAGTGTTACCGGCGCAGCCATGGCTTTGATCGGTTTCAAGTCCACTACGCTCCAGTCGCCCTCCTTTGCTGTGGGGTCCGCGTAGGCCTCGCGCGTCACTTTGGCCACGCCTACCACCGCTTTCTCGCTCACGCTGTGGTAGAACAAAACCAAATCACCGTTCCGCATTGCGCGCAGATTATTGCGTGCCTGATAATTGCGCACGCCATCCCAGTACGTGCCTTTGTCCTTCACAAACTGCGCCCACGGGTATTTTTCGGGCTCCTGTTTGACCAGCCAATGATTCATGGGGGAATAGTGAACCAATAAATAGCCAGTAGTCACGCAAACACTTCCCGCTATTCACCGCCCGCTCCACGCGCTACACTCCTTTCGTGCCGGACATCGCCGCCAACCTCGCCCAAGTACAGCAACGCATTGCCGCTGCGTGTGATCGCGCGGGGCGTTCACCCGATGAAGTACAGATCATCGCCGTGGGTAAAAAATTTACCGCCGACGTGATTCGCGAAGCTGCCGACTGCGGGCTTACAGTCTTTGGCGAAAACCGCGTGCAAGAGGCCAAGGCCAAAATCCCCGATTGCCCGGGCCACATCCGCTGGCATTTCATTGGTAATTTGCAGAAGAACAAATGCCGCGATGCCGTGGAACTGTTCGAAATGCTGCACGCCGTGGACAGCCTTCCCCTCGCCGCCGAGCTGAACAAACGCTGCGAACAAGCCGCCAAGACGATGCCCGTGCTGCTGGAAGTCAACGTCTCCGGCGAAGGCAGCAAGCACGGGTTCACCGCCGAAACCGCCGTGGAAGCGA
>CAUZWB010000325.1:0-3533 GCA_963583525.1 Verrucomicrobiia bacterium
GGTGGTGAGCGCTGGCTTTTGCTTGAGGTTGGCGCGCACGCCGATTGGCACATCCCATTTCGGGGAGAGCGCCAGCAGGCGGTCGAGGCACTGCAGCGCGCGCGCTTCATCGCCGGCGTCCAGCGCAATCTCGGTGAGATGCAGCCACGCCTCGGGATGGAACGGCCGTCGCGCCAAACATTCCAGCGCGGCATTCCACGCGTCAAGATGTTGGCCTTGTTTCAAAAAATCCTGCGAGGCATCGAGGCTGCCCACCAACGCCGCCGCGGGTAGATCGTCATCGTTTTCTTTGGAAACTGTTTCGCGTTGAAGCTGTTGGATCGTCTCCGCTTTCACCGTGCCATTGCTGGAAGGGATGGTAGGTGCCTCCGGTTGGGATTCCTCCTTCGGCTCTGTCAGGGCTTTCAGATTGCTGGCGGCGGTGGCGTTGTAGGGGTCAATCTCCAACGCGCGCCGGAAGCACGAAACGGCTAGCGCGTTGTCTTTTAATTTATGAAAACACATTCCCAGCGCGAGAGTGGATTCCACTTCCTCCGGGTTCGCCTCTAGCACGCGGGCGTAAAGCTTGGCGGCTTCGGGGAATTCACCAATCCTAAATTTCGCCGTGGCCAACAGCTTGAGCCCGGTGTTGTGATCCGGATCAATCTCGAGCAATCGACTGACGTGCTCGTTGAATAGTTGGACATTGGCATCGAACAGTGCCGAGGTGGCCGCTTGCGAATGCGGCGCGGGATCGTCCGGAGTGAGCTCGGTCAATCGATGATAAATCCCCGCTGCTTCCGCGTAGCGTTTCTCGCGGAAAAATAAATTCCCAATCGCATTGAGCAGCACGCAGTCATTCGGGTGCGACACAAGCCCTTCCTCGAGCGCCAAGCGCGTGCCTTCCACGTCGCCCGTTTCCAGTGTTTGATGCGCGTGGATGAGGATGCGTTCCACATCGGACTCAATCGAATCCAAAGCATCGTAGGGCGATTCTTTGGATTCGGATTCAGCTTTCGTTTCCGTGGCCGGTTCGTTTTCCATCTGCGAGAGGTTGGTGAGGGCCAGGGCGTTTTCAGGGTCCAACTGCAGCACGCGCTCGAATGTTTCGCGTGCGATTTCAGCTTGGCCTCCACGGAAAAGGCACACGCCCATCGCGAGTAAATTGTCCGGATTGTCCGGTTCCAATTCCGCCAGCCGGGTGAAAGTGCGGCCCGCTTCATAATAGCGTTCCTGCTCGAGATTCAGTTTACCGAGGTAGCGCAGCATCTCGGGATTGTCCGGGTCAATTTCCATTGCCAGCCCGAGTGCGGATTCAAATTCATCGTTGCGTTCCGTCGCCTCCGCCGCCATCGCGAGGCGGGTGTAGGCGGCGGCATTGCGGGGTTGCAGCTCAATGAGTTTGCGGAATTTCACACGCGCTTCTTCAAAGCGATCCAGTTGAAACAACTGCGAGCCGAGCGCATCGATGAGCACGGGATTGTCCGGCTCCGCGAGCACGGCACGTTCGAGCTCGGCAATCGCGGCTTCCGGGTTGCCCGCGTCCAGGAAAAAATATGCCTGCTCCACCGCGTTATTGGGTGCGGGTTTGGAGGGGGCGGCTTCCGGCTCGGCTTCGACGATGGGTTCCGGCGCAGGTTCAGCGGCGGCCGCGGGCGCGGCTGCGGTGTTGCCCTGTTCAATCACCTGCAAATTTTCGCGGCCGAGTTGGTCTTCCGAATCAAACTCCAGCAACTGCCGATACGTATTCGCCGCCTGCTCGGCGTTGCCCGTTTCGTATTGGCAAACCGCCAGTGCGTGCAGCAAGCCGGCTGTCACTCCGCCATCGGCAGCGATTCGGCCGTAAATTTTCTTCGCCGAAACGTGGTCGCCCGTGAGGAAAGTATAATCGCCAAGCAACTGCATCGCCTCGCGGTTCTCCGGTTCCAAATCCAACGCCGTGACAAGGCACGCCTCGAACGTCTCGCGGTCGTCCGCGTGGAATGCCGCCAGCCCCAGCTGCAAATGCGCCACCACATCCTCGGGGCACTGCTCCGCCAGCGCGGCAAAATTCTTTCGCGCCTCGGCGAATTGGCCGGCCGCAAACTGTTGGGCGCCCAGCGCGCGCAATAGCATCGGATGCCGATCGCTCAGCTTCAGCGCCTGCTTCAGCGCGGCGATAGCGCCGGTCACATCGTTTTGTTCGTGGCACTGCTCGGCTTTATCCAGCCATTCTTCCAGCGTGCCTTCGGGTAGTTGAGGAGTTTCGTTTGTATCGTTCATTGTAGAATCTTGGGTATTGGATTCGTCGGTTTGGTTTAAATTCGTTTCGGATGTAAAATCACCTTCGCCATAATCGGGCTGATCACCACGGGCCAACCAGTCGAGCACCTGCCGCATTCGCACCTCCACGGTGTGATGCCGCAGCACTTTTGTACGCGCTTGGTTGGCCATGCGTTGGGCGGATTCGGGGTTTTCCTGCAATCGCAAAATGGCTTGGGTCAGTCCGTGCGCATCATCGCGTTCAAATAATTCGATCTCCTGCCCCGGCGCAAACAGCGCGCGTGTGCGGGCGCGGGGCGGATCCCAAGAAATCACCGGCCTTCCAGCCGCCATGCTTTCAACCACGCGTCCGGCGTAGCATTTGAAAATGGATGGCAAATTCACCTGCGCATAGCTGATCTGCAAACCCTCCATCCATAAGTCATTGAGTCGGCGACGCAACCGGCGGAGGTTCACCAGATATTCATCCAGCCAAGCCGGCTCGGCCACGTCGTACAAGCTCACGCGATTGAGTGAATTAATTTGAAGCACATCAAATTGACGGGGAAATCCGGAGCCAATTTCGGGCAAAGGCGGTTGGGTCAGCAGCCCCTCGTTAATGGCGGATTCGAGCAGCTCTTTCCGTTCCAAATTATAAATCGTGCCCTGAAATGCTGCTGGTCCCGGTTCAGGCAATTCCACCGCGTCGCACACCTCGCGCCACGTGACCACCGGCGGGCACCACATCGTGGGGATGTTCAATTCCTCCGCCAGCGTTTCTGCATCGCGGTCATCAAAAGTGAGCGCGTGCGTGCAATGCTGCAGGTGGCCCTTCACCTTGTCGCGTCGGCCGACAAGTTTGGAGTGTTGTTCCTCTTCCTCCGGCGTGTGCTCCAGTGATTCCATAATCACGCCCACGCGCACGTCGGTTTTGCTCTTTATCCAATCCAAAAATTCCGGATCATAATCATTGTGCGTAATCCAAATCCACGCTTGATCAAATTCCTCGTGCAAAAACATATATTGCGCCTGGCCCAGCCAAGACGCCGGATGATCCGAAGGCACGCCTGCCAGCGCAGGTAGGGTTTTGAATTCCACCTCGTTCGCCGCCAACCCTTCTTCCAGTGCATAAAAACCATTGTACGACCACGCCTTGGCGTTTTGCCAATTGCCGCACTCGAAGCCGACCAGCAAAATTTTCTGCTTCGGCCGCGCGCCTGTGGGCCGCACCAAATGCGCCGCGCGTTCGCTGTCCACCCGCACCGCCGCGTCGGCCTCGGCGGCAAAGGGATCCGCCGCCAACGGCAGCGCTT
>CAUZWB010000326.1:0-3524 GCA_963583525.1 Verrucomicrobiia bacterium
GATTTGCAATTGCACTTCGCCGAGATGGGCCACGCCACTCTCGGCGCGGCCGCGCACGCCAGCAATATTCTGGCCCCCGATGGTGGTGATAATGTTGCCAATGAGGCTGCGCCGGATGGTCTGGCCGGTTTCGGGGTCGTCAAAGTCGGCGGTGTATTTTGCCTTCAACTGGTTGGCCTCGGCAATCATCACCTTGAGTTTTTCGGCGGTGACTTCGTACGCGGTGCCCTGCGGCATCACCAGCCGTGTGGTGGCAATCTCCGCATCGATCGGCGGGAAGAACACCATTTGCAAACGGCCGCTGAAACTGTATGCGCCAATCACCATCGCCGCGCCGATGAAAACGCAAAGGGTGACGTAGCGATGCACCGAGGCGTGCGAAAGGATGGGGCGATAGATATGATCAATACACCACTCAAGGCCGTCGGCACACCATCGTTGTGCGCGCGCCAGCGGGTTGAGCGTGCTGCGCTTGGGTTTGCCGGTGGAAAGACGGCTGAGGTGTGCGGGCAAAATCAGTTTGGATTCAACCAACGAAAAAATGAGGCAGGGAATCACCACCAACGGAATCTGCGCGAAGATTTGGCCGCGTCGCCCCTCCACCATCAGCAGTGGCACAAAGGCGATGGCAGTGGTGAGCACGCCGAAGATCACCGGCACGGCGACTTCCTGCGTGCCCTTGATGGCGCCGGCCAGAGCGGTGCCGCCGCGTTGTTGGTGGGCGTGGATGCAATCACCGGTGACGATCGCGTCATCCACCAAAATGCCCAGCACGAGGATGAACCCGTACAGCGTAAAAAGATTAATGGTGACGCCCACATACGGCATCATCGCAAAGGCTCCCATGAAGGCCACGGGCACGCCTACGCAGACCCACAACGCCACCGCCGGACGCAGGAATAACCCCAGCAGCACGATGATGAACGCGATGCCCATCAACGCTGAGTCGTTGAGAGTGACGAGGCGTTTTTTGATGATGTCGGCGCGGTTGTTCCAAACGTTGATGGATACGCCCGTGGGCAATTGCGGGGTGAGGCGCGCGAGGTATCCGTTGATGATGCCTTCGATCTTCAATGCGTTTTGATCGCCCGTGCGCGCCACGTGCACCACCGCGCAGCGATGCCCGTTGAAGCGCATCAACACGCGATTTTCCTCGAACGCATCGGTCACGTTCGCCAGCTCGCCGAGTGTGAGATGCGAGCCGTCCTCGCGCGATTGCACAATGATTTTTTCAAACGCCGCCTTGTCAAACGCGCGGCCCTCGGTGCGTACCAGCACCTCGCCGTTGCGGCTGCGGATGACGCCGCCGGGAATATCCACCGCCGAGTTGCGCACCGCATCGGCCACGGCTTGCAAGGTCAGCTGATGTTCGCGCAGCACCTGCTCGGGAATCTCAATGCCCACCTCGTAGTTGCGCAGGCCGCGCATCACCACGCGCGAAATGCCATCCAGCCGTCCCGCTTCATCGCGCACGCGTTCGCCGAGCTGATGGAGGTCGTGCTCGCTCATATCGCCGTGGATAATGAGCGTCATCACCTCGTGCAGATGTTCATCCAGCTTGACCACCGGGGGCTCGATACCCTCGGGCAAATTGTTTACCGCATCCACGCGGCTCTTCAATTCGTCCCGCAACTCCCGCGGATCGTGCCCGCTCGCGACCTCCACCTCTATGCGCGCGCTGCCTTCGCTGGCGGAGCTTTTGATTTCCGCGATGCCCGGTAGATCGGCGATGCTGTTTTCCAGCGGGATGATGATGGATTCCTCCATCTGCTCCGGCGTGGCACCGCGATAGGTCACGCGGATCTCCACCTCGTCCGGATCTAAATCAGGAAACACCTCCACCGGCAAACGGTTCACGATGCCGTTGACGCCCATCAAAATGATGAACACCATCAGCAAATTGGCGGCCACGCGATTGCGGGCAAACCATTCGATTAACCCATTCATTGCCGTTTCTTTTTGCTTTTGCTTTTGTTTTTGCCATTTAATGGCGTGGGCGGTGCTTCGCCTTCGATGCGCACCTGCAGCAGCTGTTCGTTGGTCGCATAATCGATGGGCGTGGTGATGATCACATCGCCCGCCTGCAGTGAACGGGTGACCACCTCCGTTTCATCGCGCCACAGAATTTCGATGTCTTGACGTTTGAGAATCGATTGGCCGTTTTTTTGAATCGAAAGCGCGACCTCATTGCCGTGGCGCACGGCGTGGCGCGGAATCACAAAAACTTTTTCCAACGTATCACCGGTAATTGTCGCCTGCACGAACAGCCCCGCGCGGAGATACGGCGTACGGCCGTAGGGATCGGGAATGTGGGCGATCAGCGCGAGCTGTTGGCTGGTGGCATCGTGCCGTCCGCTGTCGCGCGAAATATGTCCGCGCCAACGATGCGTGAGGGGGCCGAGTTGCATCCGAATTTCCACCTCCGGCGGCGCGATCGGCACGGCAATCCGCGTGGCTTGCGTCTCATTGGTATTGGCGCGGTGCAGCGGCACGCGGATGTGCTGCAGGCGCGCGTTGGAAACGGGCAGGTGCACCTCCGCATGATCCGTGGCAATGGCCAAGGCGAGTACCGTGCCGGAGGAAACAAATTGGCCGATGTCCGCGTTTTTGGCGATGATGCGCCCGGGATATTCGGGCGCGCGAATCACGGTGCGGGCGAGATCGGCTTTCGCCTGCGCGAGGGTGACTTCCGCCGCGCGAATTTGAGCCGCGAGATCGGCCTCCAATTGATCCGGACGCAGTGCGAGATCTTCCTTGGATTTGACCAACTCCACCTCGCGCGCTTTGGTGTTGGCGGCAGCTTCGGCCACCTGCGGTTCATTGCGCGCAAGCGGGCTGGATTTTTCCAGCGTGTTCAACCGCTTCAGATTGGCAATGGCCGCTGCTCGGCGGGCTTCCTCCAATTGCAGCGCTGCGCCGGCTTGGGCGAGGTTGGCCTGCGCCACGGCCACGGCGTTGGAGTACGCGGAGCGATCAAGTTTTTGTAACGCCAGCTTTGCGCCCAACTGCGCCAGCGTGGCTTCGGCGAGGGCGATGTCGTTGGAAGGATTCGTCTTGTCCAGCGTGAGCAGCACCTGGCCGGGCTGGAAAAATCCGCCTTCGCGAAATACCGGCGCAATCGAAATAATCCGGCCGCTGACTTCGGGGACAATGCTGCTTTGCGCGCGCGCGCGCACTCGGCCTTGGCTGGGCACCTTGATGACAAAACTCCTCGGCTGTACGCGAATGGCTTGCGCGACGGTCACTTGCCGTTTGGATTGTTTTCGTTTGGCTTCCTCCTGATGCGTCCAAAAATAGTGTGCGGCAACATAACTGCCCGCGAGAATGCCGCCCCCCACCAGCGCGCCCACCAAAATCCGCACCCCTCCATGGCGCGGCGGTGATGGGGTTTCGGGTTGGGATTTTTGTTCGTCTTCGTTCATTCCGCATTGGGTTCAGGTTCAGCAAATTCGCCGCCGAGCGCGAGGTAAAGGTCGATGCGGTTTTGCAGGCGAATATTTTGCAGCTCAAGCAAAGACCGCTTG
>CAUZWB010000327.1:0-3520 GCA_963583525.1 Verrucomicrobiia bacterium
GTGTTTATGGAAGGCTCCACCGCCAAATCAAAGCGACCCTCAGGTAAATCCTTTTCAGTTGTATTCCAACAAACTGCCTCGGCGGAAGCATTGCCGTCGGTGACACTCAGCTTGGCGTGTTGTTGCTCCTTGCCCATGCGTCGAACGGGGGCATCGAGTTCGAGCTGAGGCACGGCAAATTGCACTGAATGATTGCCCTGACCGGTGGGTTGCAATTGATCGAGCGATTGAACTGCGGCAAAGGTCAGCTCGCTGAGCGGCACGTTTGCATCAAGGCGCAGAGTGGGTATGAGTTCTTTTCCCGAGAGCTGTTCGGCGGCCAATTCATTGAGGCGCACGCGAAAAGCTTCGAGGTGTTCCGGTTGCAAACTCACGCCCGCGGCCATCGCGTGACCGCCCGCGCGGACAAGGATTCCTTCCGCCTCGCAGGTGCGCAAGGCGGCGGCCAGATCAAAACCATCGACGCTCCGACCCGAACCACGTAGCCCATCCGGACTGCCGCCGACGATGACGGCGGGCCGATAAAATTCCCGCATCACGCGCGAGGCCACGATGCCCACAACGCCGATGTGCCAACCGGCGTCACCGTGGACAATGGCATAATCCGCCTCAGGATTGAACTGATTGCGAACCGTATCGATCACTTGACGGGTCATTTCTTTTTCGGCGCGCTGACGTTCACGATTTTGGCGATCGAGTTTGCCGGCCATTTCAGCGGCCACGCTGGAATCCGTTTCGCGCAGTAAATCCAAAGCCGCGGCAGCACTTCCCAAACGGCCCGCGGCGTTAAGGCGCGGAGCGATTTGAAAACCCACTTCAAAGCCCCCCATCGCACCGGTGATGCCCGCCGCCTTAGCCAGCGCGAGAATGCCGGGGCGTTCAGTGTGGTTTAGCTGACACAAGCCGGCATGGGCAAGAATGCGGTTCTCGCGCCTTAACGGAACCATATCCGCAAGCGTGCCGAGCGCAACGAGATCGAGGGTGGTGCGGATGTCAAATTCCACAAACTCATCGAGCCCTTTTTCGCGGCCTGCCTTTACGATGCCGTGGATGAGTTTGAACGCCAATCCGGCGGAGCACAGCTCGCGAAAATCCGGCTCACCGTCAGCCGCAATTTGTGGATTCACCATCGCTATTGCCCGGGGTGGCGGGTCAGAAACTTGATGGTGATCGAGCACGATTACGTCAATGCCTTTGGTTTCCAGATCAGCAATCACGTCCACCGAGGTGGAGCCGCAATCCACCGCGAGCAACAAATCGGGTTGATATTTTTTGAGGCAATTGGCTACGCCTTCTTCAGTTAGCCCGTAACCTTCATCCATGCGATGCGGTAAATATGCCTCTACGCTCCAGCCAAGCGCGCGCAACGAATCAAGTAACAACGTCGCGGACGTCACCCCGTCGACATCATAATCGCCGAATACCGCAATGCGCTCGTGACGATCCCGCGCGAGGAATAACCGCTCCACGGCGGCAGGCAAATTGGGGATGTCCTCGGGCGGCGATAAATGTGCCAAACGTGGCGCGAGGAAACTTTTTGCCTCGCTTTGATCCTCAAACCCGCGATTCATCAAACATTGGGCGAGGAGATTAGAAACGCCCAATGCACGCGCCAAACTCGCGGTGCTGTTTGAATTGGTTTCGGCGATATGCCAATGATGTTTCATTTTTTTGCTGCTTTTTTAGCGCGGCGTTTCTCACGCCACGCACGAGCTTTTTCTTCGAGGATACTCAGCTTGGATCCGATTCGTGGAAACCGTTTTTTAAACCTCATCTTTTGAGTGCGCACCCGGGCCGAGCCTTTGGCCAAGCACATAATTCCAATCACGATGAACAGGATGCCCTGAAGGATGGGGAGAAACAGCCCTACAATTCCAAGCAAGACAAATGCCCCGCCGATGAATAGCCATTTGATACGTGCCAGTTTCCCCATCGCGCGGATACGTTACTCCGCATCACCGGAATCATCCGAGGCATTTTTTTTGTGCAACAAGGAGGCGAGTATGGAGAACAGCAGAATTGCAACCACTACTACTAATGCTCCCCAGGCAGGTATGTCAAAATCCATGAGCCATGGTTCAGCAAGCATCTTTGCACCAATAAAAGCCAGCACGAGCGCCAGTCCATATTTGAGATAATGGAACACCTCGATCATGCCCGCCAAAACAAAGTACAGTGAGCGCAATCCAAGAATGGCAAACATGTTGGAGGTGAACACAATGTATGGATCGGTGGTTACGGCAAAAATCGCAGGAATCGAGTCCACCGCGAAGATCACATCGGTGTATTCAATCGTCACCAGCACAATGGCCATTGGCGTGAGCATTCGTTTACCGTCGATTTTTACAATAAAACGCTCCCCCTCAAATTGGTCGTGTACCGGAAAGAGTTTGCGCGCTAATTTGACCAACGGATTCTTGTCGGGCTCCACCCCATCCTCATCATCATAAAAGAGCATCTTGATGCCTGTGAACAGAAGGAACGCGCCGAACCCATAAAGGATCCAATGAAATTCAGCCACGGCAACCGCACCTACGCCGATCATTAAGCCCCTCATAATTAGCGCCCCCATGATGCCCCAGAATAAAACGCGGTGCTGGTATATTGGCTTCACCTTGAAATAGGCGAAGATAAGGACGATCACAAACACGTTGTCCATCGAAAGCGCTAACTCAAGTATGTAGCCCGTGATAAAAGCCAGCTTGCTGACATGTTGAAGCACAAGAGAATATTCCCTCTTATTTAGAGCCTCATTCTCGTCGGTGTTAAACTGATTGAATATTGTTTCGTTAAAGCGAAGCGGGTCGCGGCTTTCAAAACCGGCATCATCGTGTTTAATGAGGCACTCCTCTTGCTCCAACTTTCCATTATGGTTTACATCTAGTTCAAGGAAGCGCTCACTCGACTCCCTATCGTACACTTCCGGTATGGCAGCAAAGGCGAACACCATGGCCAGAGCGAACCATAATGTACTCCAACCAAGAGCCTCCTTGAACCCAACTTTATGTGCTTTGCGGTTAAACAGCCCGAGATCGAGCGAGAGGATTAGCAGCATCCCAACCACAAACACCCCATAGTTCCAAGGGGCGATACTGACGGCAATCATATCAGACGTTAACCGTTACCGGGTCGGCATCCTGAATGGGCGCCGCCAATTCGGGCCGTTTACCTTCGTGCCACCACAGCACAACGGCGCACGCGATGTAGATTGAAGAATAAGTTCCCGTGATGATGCCCACGAGGAACATGAAGGCGAAATCATTAATCACCGTGCCGCCGTAGAAATACAGCGTAGCAGTCGAAAGCAACGTGGTGCCCGAGGTGATGATGGTGCGACTGAGAGTTTGGTTCAGCGCGGCATTCATCACATCGGCAAACGTGCCACGAGTGCCGAGCCGGAGATTTTCCCGGATGCGATCGAAAATCACAATTGTGTCGTTAATCGAGAAGCCAATGATGGTGAGAATCGCCGCCACAATCGGAGCATTCAGCTCGCGACCGCTGAGGAAAAACAAGCCGC
>CAUZWB010000328.1:0-3514 GCA_963583525.1 Verrucomicrobiia bacterium
AAACCGATCGCCGCTTTCCAGTTGAGGTCATCCTGAGGCGCGGCGTCCTTCACGAGATGGCGGGTGTAATAAAGCGCTTCCAGCGAGGAAAGGGTGTTATTCAGGTCACTGTGCGGATAGCGGCCGCCGTAGCCCACGCCGCCATCGAACGGATGGTCCTGCTTACCTTCTTCGCCGAGATCCCATTGTTGCTTGGCTAAAAACGCGCGTGCTTTGAGCAATGCAGGGTTGTGTCGTTTGTCATTCGCAGCAAGTAATGCCATCATACATAACGATGTGTTGTAATTTGCTAATCCCTTGCCGGGGACATAAATGCTGCCATCAGGCTGAACGTGGGTGAGGAGGAATTTGTATCCTTTTTCAATCCACTCTGGAGTCTGCTTTGGCTTATTGGGATTACCCTGCCACGCGATGAGTGCGAGTGCAGTCACGGCTGGATGTTCCGGGCTGGTCCACCAACCTTCGGGATTTTGGCTGGCCTTGAGCGAGGTGATGCCTCGGTCGACAGAGCGCTGCAGCTCGTTCATGAAAGAAATGTCGCGCTGCGCCTGGGCCGGCAGTGCGAGGATGAGCAGCACAAACAAGGTGATTGTAGTTTTCATTTTATTGATTGGATTCGTTGCCGTCTGGATCCCACGAACGTTGGGAGGTTAACTTGCCGTTTTGATAAGTCAGCTCCCAGCGTTTTACGCCGGAGTCGTACCAATGCGTTTCCACGCCTACTTGGATTCCGTTTTTGTAAAAGCGTTCAGATTCCAGTTGTTTGTTTTTGTAATGGCCTGCCACGCGTCCGGTGTACGGCGCGGATTCCCCGCGTTTAAACCATAACCCCCTTTCGAGTAGGCCCACCCGTTCGCCTTTGGCGTTGCGCTTTTCCATTTTTTCAAATTTTGCGGTTGGGATTTCTATCGCTTTTTTTGGGGTCTTTTTTAGTAACCGAATGACTACTGTCGCCTTGTGGTCTTGAGCCGGCAGCCCTTTAGGTTGAGGGCGCCACAGCTCATCATCCTCACGTCCGGGGCGGGGATTGTTGAATTGAGCTGCGTTATCAGTGATGAGCGAGACGATCGATCCATCGCGTTGCGCCAAAAATTGCCCTTCGAATACGCGGGAGCCGTTGAATATAAATGGGCCTTTTTTTGCCGGACGCAACGCGGGCCGAACAGTTTGCACAAATTGTTCGATGCGGGCTTTCTTCAGTTTTCCGGCTTCCATCCAATGTAATTCGATGTCGACAGGTTGACCGGGGATCGGTTTGTTTTCATCTTCGGGAATGAGTTTGCCGTCGCTGCCTTTTGCGTTCAGCAGCAACATGGCAACTTGTACGTGAAAAGGTTCCGCAGTGGTAACCAGTAGGCTTTCATGAACTTTCCCGCGGCCGGTGACGACTAGGTATTCAATGGGGCCTTCGCGTATTTCGACCGTTACCGGAATGTGAACTTCGCGGGCTTGTTTCAGCAGCTTTACCGTCCCCACTTGAAATACGCCCGGAGAAATTTCTTTGATTGTCGGCTTAGGTAATTGCTCAGGCTTAAAGGGGTTATCCTGTGCGCAAACGCTGGCCGCCAATAAAATGCAAATGCATAGGTGCTTCATATTCTCTAGGCAGTTTGACGGCTGCGCGTAAGGTTTGCGACATATTTCTTGTTAAGCAAATGTAAAAACCGCTTGGTTTTTGCGGCTGCCGCCACTACCAATTCCGCAGATGGATATTTCCAAAACAGTCGTCGCGCTCAATAAACTGGCGCGCAACATTTGGTGGACGTGGAATCAGGACGCGCGCGGCATCTTTGGCGAGCTCTCGCCACGCACGTGGCAAAATGTGTATCACAATCCGGTGGCGATTTTGCGGGAAGTGTCCGATGCCGAATTGCGCGCTCGTTTGCTGGATCCGAATTACGCACAACGCGTGGTCGACGTGCTAGCGGAATTCGATGGCTACATGAATTCGGATGACACGTGGGTAACGCGCGAGGTGCCCGAGCTAGCCAATCGGTCCGTTGCGTATTTCTCGGCGGAGTTTGGATTGCATGAAACGCTCCCCATCGCCGCCGGAGGTCTCGGCGTGCTCGCGGGGGATCACATCAAAAGCGCCAGCGATCTTGGCCTCAATTTTCGCGGCATCACACTTTTTTATCGGGAAGGCTATTTCCAGCAAACCATCAATCACGATAACTGGCAGGCCGAATACTACAACCAACTCAATCCGCGCAACCTCCCCATGGATGCCGTGACCGATGTCGACGGTGAGCCCATCACCTGTTCGGTGGACATCGCCACCGATACCATCCACTTCCGCGCGTGGCGCATCAATGTTGGTCGGTGCCCGCTTTACCTGCTCGACACCAACTTACCGGAAAACCCGGCCCACTATCGCGACCTCACTTTGCGCGTGTACGGCGGCGACACCACCACGCGCATCCAACAGGAAATTTTACTCGGTATCGGTGGCGCGAAACTGATGCGTGCACTTGGCGAATCGCCCAGCGTGTTTCACATGAACGAAGGCCACGCGGCATTCCTCGCGTTGGAACTCATCCGTGAAAAAATGGCCGGCGGCACCCGCTTCGACGATGCCCTCGCCGCCACACGCGAGAAGTGCATTTTCACAACGCACACCCCCGTGCCGGCCGGGCACGATCGCTTCTCGCCCGAGTTGATGAGTTACTCACTCAGTCGCTATGCAAAGCAACTCGACCTCTCTCACAAAGAATTAATGGCACTCGGTCGCTTGAATGCCGAGGACGATAACGAGCAATTTTGCATGACCGTGCTCGCGCTCAACGCCGCCCGCGCCGCCAATGGGGTTAGTGAATTACACGGCGCGGTGAGTCGCGAAATGTGGCGGGAAAAATATAACGTGCCCGTCGATGAGGTGCCCATCGGACACATCACCAATGGCATTCACACGCTCGGCTGGATGAGCCGGAGCGCGCGTGATTTTTGGCAACCGCGTCTTGGCAATGGCCCGAAATTTTACGAACACATTAATGACGCTGAATTTTGGGCCAAGGTGGAGGATGAAAATTTCATTTCCGATGAGGAACTTTGGGCGTTGCGTTATCGGCTGCGGCGCGAGTTGATCGATTTTGCGCGCGGTCGCCTGATTGACGATCCGCCCTCCCGCGAAGGCGACTTCATCAGCTACGATCATTTACTTGATGCCGACACGCTCACCATCGGTTTCGCCCGCCGCTTTGCGACGTACAAGCGCGCGCCGCTTATTTTCGACCATTTTGAGGAAGTGGTGAAACTCGCCAAGGACGCCAACCGTCCGGTGCAATTCATCTTCGCCGGCAAGGCGCATCCGGCTGATGAGGAAGGCAAACGGTTCATTCAAAAAATTGCCCATCTCGCCAAGCACAGCGAGCTGCAGGGGCACTTGGTCTTCATTGAGAATTACGATATTCAAATTGGCCGAATGCTCGTTGGTGGCTGCGATGTTTGGCTGAACAACCCCAGACGTCCGCTCGAGGCCAGCGGGACAAGCGGCATGAAAACCGCCGCGCACGGC
>CAUZWB010000329.1:0-3509 GCA_963583525.1 Verrucomicrobiia bacterium
GCCCTCCACCTTCCACACCAGCTTGCCATCGGCGGGGTTCAGGCAAACCACTTCCCGGCCCGCGTTAATAATCAGAAATGGTTCACCATCATTCTCCCAATACACCGCCGACGAATTTCCGCCCCGCGCATCATTACTTTCCCACGCCACCTTTCCGGTATTAGCATCCAGCGCAACCAACTGACCCGCCATCACAAACGCCTTCCCTGCCGCGACCAAAAATGAGGACGCCACATTCTTGCTGGGCATCACCGCCGACCACACCGGCTTACCCGTGACCGCATCCACGCAGAGCGCCTGCCGCCCGCCCACGGCGTACACCCGCCCATTGGCCACACACGGCGTACTCGACGACCGCCGCCCCGTCGGCTCGCCCGGCGTCTCTGTCTTCCAAAGTGTTTTGCCCGAGATGGCGTCCAGACAAATCACCACGTCCTGCGCCACCTTGCGCGTAACCGGCACGGCGTTCACCACTTGCGCCTTTACCTCATCGCTGAAGGCCTGTTCACCCAGCCACTTTTTAAACGCCGCGTCATCTGGGAACCGATGCTCGTGCATCGTGGCCAACTTCTGAAAATCCTTGATGGGAATCGCCGACTTGCCTTTTTTGAAACGACTGGCGATCCAACTCCCCAGCATCTGCTGTTGCTCCTTGTTCAAATTCTCCGACACCCATTTGTCACTCCACTCCGTCAACTTCGCCCCTCGCAGACGCGGGCTTAGCCCCAACCGGTCCTGTTCCATTTTCGCCACCAGCTTGTCGCCCAGAACAGTCACCCCGCGATTGCCCAGCTTACGCAACACCAAGTCATCAATCGCCCGCGTCTTCGTCGGCACATCCGTGTGCCACACCAGCGCCATGTAAACCCGCTGAGCCACCACCACCACGCTGCCGTGTCCGCCGTCGTCATTGCTTGGAATAAACTCACTCACCCAAAGTCGCTTCAACCCCTCCTTCGGGAAAGCATCGAGCAACGGCACGCCATCGGCCACCACGCCATTCCGGTTCGGCCCACGCCATTGCGGCCAGTCTGCTACAACGGTAAAGGCCACGAACAAGGTTAGAAATGATATGCGTTTCATGACGGGGTTGGACTACCGCAGAATACATTAAAATTCAATCCCGATGACTATTTGGCAAGTTTGGAGAAATAAAACTAAAATCGGTTTTGGCCGTTCCTTGGGGCTTGGGTTTTGGACATTGGGCATTTACCCTTCTGCCCGTGAACCCGCTGCTACTACTCGCCATCGGCCTCGCCATCGTCCTCGGCGGCATCCTTTGGCTGCGGCTGCATCCGTTTCTCTCGCTCATCCTCGGCGCGTTTGTCGTGGGTGGACTCACGTCGGCGGAGAACGTCGAGAAATCGATGGCGGCAAAGTACGAAGGCGATGAATTCCGAAAAGAAGTCAAGGCACGCGTAATTACTGAAATCATCGCCCTCAAGGAATTGGGCAAACCATTTGACGAAGCAGAAATTCGCGAGGCCGTTCGTGGCGAAATCAAAACGGAATCCACAGAATTCAAAACCATCGCGCACACGAAGGCCGCCAGTCAGGCAAAGCAAAATACTCTGCAACGCATCACCGCCGCCTTCGGAACAACCTGCGGGAAAATCGGCATCCTCATCGCCATGGCGTGCGTGATCGGCCGCTGCCTGCTGGCCAGCGGAGCCGCTGAACGTATTGTGCGTGGGGCACTTTCACTGGTGGGCATTCAAAATGCGCCGGTGGCCTTTTGCGCCAGCGCTTTTCTGCTGGGAATCCCCGTGTTCTTCGACAGTCTTTTTCTGTTGGCCATCCCGTTGGTAAAAGCCACCTGGCTGAAAATGAAAAAGAACTACGTGCTGCTTGTGGTCGCCCTCGTCGCCGGCGGCACGATGACTCATTCATTGGTGCCGCCCACGCCGGGGCCGCTCTTTGTTGCAGAGGAACTGGGCGTCAACCTTGGAACCATGATCCTCACCGGCATGGCGGTCGGCATTTTTTGCAGCGCAGCCGGCCTGTTATACGCACAATGGATTAACCGCCGCATGGACATCCCGCTCCGCGAAACGCCCGAGGCCATGAAGAAACTCGAGGAACTATCCAACCGCAAAGTTTCTGATCTTCCACCTCTATCACTTTCGCTAATCCCCATCTTGTTACCGGTGCTGCTCATCAGCGGCGTGACCATTTATAAGAGCGGCCTCGACCCCACGCAATCTGTTGACCCCATTCTCAATCTGCTTGGCGACAAGAATATCGCCCTCACCATCGCCGCCGGCTTGGCGATGCTCCTCGCTGCCACACGCCTAAAAGACCGCCAAGTCGTCGCTGACCACGTGCAACAGGCGATGCTTGAGGGCGGCCTCATCATTCTCATCTGCTGCGCCGGCGGAGCGTTCGGCGCGATGCTACAACAGTCGGGCATCGGCCCGCACATCAGCGGCATGATGGGCAGCGAACCGCTCGACTTCGGTCTGCTGCCGCTGGCATTCGTCGTCACCGCCATCATCCGCGGCGCGCAAGGCTCGGCCACCGTGGCGATGTTCACCGGCGTGGCCATCGTCGGCAGCCTCGTGACCGACCTTGACGCACTGTCGTACCATCCCGTTTACCTCGCCGTCGCCATCGGCTGCGGCTCCAAGCCATTACCGTGGATGAACGACAGCGGCTTTTGGGTCATTAGCAAAATGAGCGGCATGACCGAGAAGGAAACCTTGAAAGCACTCACACCGATGGCGACCATTATGGGGCTTACGGGCATCATCGTGACCATGATCGCCGCGAAACTAATCCCGATGAATTAAATGCAAATCAACACCACCAAACAAAAACTCAATAATGGAGAGACCGTCTATGGCGCGTTCTTTCGCACGCCGGACAACAGCCTCATCGAGTTGCAAGGCTATCTCGGCTGGGATTTTCTCGTGCTCGACGGTGAACACGGCACGCTTCAGCCGCGCGACGTGGAGGACCAATGCCGCGCCTGCGAACTGCACGGCATCACTCCCATCGCGCGCGCGACCACCAACGAGCAATCCATCATTTTGCGTTTCATGGACACCGGCGTGCAGGGCGCGCTCATCCCCTTCGTCAACACCGCCGCCGATGCCGAGCGCGCCGTGCAATCCATCAAATACCAACCCCGAGGCCAACGCGGCCTCGCCGGCATCCGCGCCGCCGGCTTTGGCCGAACCGGCCCGCTCGGCGATTATGTAAAAAAGGCAAACGCCGAAACGCTGGTGATCGCCCAAATCGAAACCACCGAGGGCCTCGACAATCTCGATGAAATCGTGAAGACCGACGATGTGGACATCATCTTCATCGGTCCCAATGACCTCGCCAATTCACTTGGACATCCCGGCAACATCCCCCACCCCGACGTCCAGGCCGCGATGGACAAAATTGCCGAGACCACCCTCGCCGCCGGCAAAATCCTTGGCCTCATGATTTACAACAGCGAAAGCGCCCGCCAATGGCGCGACAAAGGCGCGCGCTTCATCACCGTCCCCTTCGAGGCGATCATG
>CAUZWB010000330.1:0-3509 GCA_963583525.1 Verrucomicrobiia bacterium
AAACGCAAAGGAATTGGAATTGCTTACCGTCCTCGCTGCAAAACATTTGAAGCAATACAAAGCCGATGCCCCCGCCGCAGCCGCCGTACTGAAAGTCGGTGCCAAACCCGCCGACGCAAAACTGGACAATGCCGAACTCGCCGCATGGACGTCAATTGCGCGGGTGGTTTTAAACCTTCACGAGAATATTACGCGGAATTAATGACCAAGGCCCAAGAGACCCAATGACCAAGGAATCCTCAATTACCAATTACCAAACGAGTGCTGCGCAGTTGGGGCGTGGGTTGGGTGAATTGGCTTTTTGGGGGGAGGTGGAGGATGGGGCTTTGGTGTTGCGGGAGGAGTCGGATGGTGATGGGCCGCGATTTGATTTGGAGGAGCGGACGGCTTTGTTTGGCGAACAGGTTATTTTGTTTGCGAAGCTGATGTCGAATAATTCGGTGAACCATCGTATCATTGGGCAGTTGGTGGGTGCGGCGACGAGTGTGGGAGCGAATTATTGCGAGGCGGATGAAGCGGTTTCCAAGAAAGATTTTCGACACAAAATAAGCATCTGCCGAAAAGAGGCGAAGGAAACCAAACACTTCCTCCGAATGGCCGCCACGGCCGAGCCCGATTTGAAAAATAAAGCCCGCTCACTCTGGCACGAAGCCCGCGAACTCCACCTAATTTTTTGCAGCATTTACCGAAAGTAAACTTGGACATTGGGCCTTGGTCATTCCTTGGGATTTGGTCATTGGTCATTGGAAATTAAAAACCACCATGAACAACATTCAACTTTTCAACACCGACGTCAGCCGCCGCGCCTTTCTGGGCCGCGCGGGCTTGGGCACAATGGGATTGGCTTCGTTGCTTCAAGCTGCCGACCGTCCGCAGATTGATAAATGGCCGGGCGTCCTCGCGCAGTTGCATCACAAGCCAAAGATTAAGCGGGTGATTCATCTTTGCATGGCGGGTGGGGCGAGTCATTTGGAGACGCTGGATTACAAGCCGAAGCTGCGGGAGATGCACGGTAAGCCGATGCCCAAGAGCATCACGGAGGGGCAACCGATTGCGCAGTTGCAAGGCAAGCGCAACAACCTCACGTGCCTCGGGCCGCAGCACGATTTTGAAAAGTTCGGCAAATCGGGCCAGCACATTTGCAAACTCTTCCCGCACATCGGTAGCGTGGCGGATGACCTCGCAATTATTCGCTCGATGACGACGGACGCCATCAATCACGATCCGGCGCATACGTTGATGAATACTGGCACGACCATTTCCGGCCGGCCGAGCATGGGGTCGTGGATGCTTTATGGGCTGGGCTCGGAGACCGAAAATCTACCGGGCTATTGCGTGCTCATCTCGCGCGGCGGCGGACAGGATCAGCCGGTGGCCGCGCGCCAGTGGCATGCGGGATTTTTGCCGAGCCGTTTTCAGGGTGTGCAGTTGCGCGGGAAGGGGAATCCGGTGCTGTACGTAAAACGCCCTGACGGCGTGGATGTCAATCGCCAACGCGATGTTGTGGATGCGGTGCAGCAGCTCAACCAAATCCAAAATGCCACGGTGAACGATCCGGAAATCACCACGCGCATTTCGCAATATGAGATGGCTTTCCGCATGCAAATGAGCGTGCCGGAGTTGGTGGATATTTCCAAAGAACCGAAGGAGGTGCTCGACCTCTACGGTGCCAAGCCGGGCGATGGGTCATTCGCCAGCAACTGCCTGCTCGCGCGGCGTTTGGCCGAGCGCGGCGTGCGGTTCATTCAGCTTTATCATCGCGGCTGGGATCATCACGGCAACATCAAGGGCGCGATGCAAACCTCCGCGAAGCTTGTGGATCAAGGTTGCGCCGCGCTCATCAAGGACCTCAAGCGCACTGGTTTGTGGGACGACACCCTTATTTTATGGGGCGGCGAATTTGGTCGCACACCGATGGCCCAAGGCAGCGGCCGCGATCATCACATCAAAGGCTTCAGCTCATGGTTCGCCGGCGGCGGCATCAAAGGCGGAATCAGCTACGGCGCCACGGACGACTTCGGCTACAACGCCGTGAAAGACATTGTACACGTCAACGATCTCCACGCCACTATCCTGCACCTGATGGGCATCGACCACGAGAAGTTGACCTACCAATTCCAAGGCCGCGACTTCCGGCTCACCGATGTGCACGGGAAAGTGTTGAAGCCAATTTTGGCTTGAATGCAGACAATCACTGACATCAACCGGCGCGCATTCATTGGTCGTTCGGGTTTGGGTCTTGGCGCGGTGGCGCTATCTTCACTGTCGGCGCTCGGGGCAGGCCGTGATTTGGAACGGTGGCCCGGCGTGGTGCGGCCGTTGCATCATGCGGCGAAGGTGAAGCGCGTGATTTATCTTTATATGTCCGGCGGGCCTTCGCATTTGGAGACGTTTGATGCGAACAAACCGGAGCTGATGAAGATGCACGGGCAGCCGATGCCGGCGGAGTTTACGAAAGGGCAATCGATCGCGCAGTTGCAGAACCAAAAGCTCACGTGTTTTCGCCCGCAGTTTCCTTTCAAAAAATACGGGCAAAGCGGCACGGAGATGACTTCGCTTTTTCCGCATCTCGCGAAGCACGTGGACGAGCTAGCGGTCATCCGTTCGATGCATACCGACGCCATCAATCACGATCCCGCCAACACCTTGATGAACACCGGCACCACCATCAGCGGCCGGCCGAGCATAGGGTCGTGGATTCAATACGGGCTCGGCAGCGAGGCGGAGGATCTGCCCGGCTTCGTGGTGCTCAGCTCGCACGCGGGGCGGAGTCCACAACCGATCTCCACGCGCATGTGGCACAGCGGATTTTTGCCGAGCCAGTTTCAAGGCATTCAACTGCGGTCCACCGGAGACCCCGTGATGTACGTGCGCCGCCCCGGCGGCGTGGATGCCGCCCGCCAGCGCGATGTGGTCGATGCCGTGCAGCAGCTCAACGATTTGCAGTCGGGCACCACGCACGATCCCGAAATCACCACGCGCATCGCGCAGTATGAGATGGCGTTCAAAATGCAAACCAGCGTGCCCGATTTGATGGATGTTTCCAAGGAACCGAAAGAGGTGCTGGGCCTCTACGGCTGCAAGCCCGGCGACGGGTCGTTCGGCAGCAACTGCTTGCTCGCGCGGCGCTTGGCCGAGCGCGGCGTGCGCTTCATCCAGCTGTATCATCGCGGCTGGGATCACCACAACGGCATCGTGGATTTTATGAAAAACCACTGCTGTCCGTCGGTCGACCAAGCCATTGCCGGGCTCATCACCGACCTCAAGCGGCGCGGGTTATTTAAAGACACGCTTATTGTATGGGGCGGCGAATTCGGCCGCACGCCGATGGCGCAAACCAGCAAAGGCAGCGCCGGCCGCGATCATCACATGAAGGGATTCAATATGTGGCTCGCCGGCGGCGGCATCAAAGGCGGCGTCACCCACGGCACCACCGACGACCTCGGCTACAACGCCGAGCAAAACCGCACCCACGTCAACGACCTCCACGCCACGCTGCTCCACCTGCT
>CAUZWB010000331.1:0-3506 GCA_963583525.1 Verrucomicrobiia bacterium
TCACCCCGACAAGCGATACACGTGCACGATGAAGGTGGCCTTACCCGGCCAGAATCTAATCGCTCGTGATGCCGAAGATGATCTGTACGCAGCCATCGATCTAGTCACCAAAAAAGTGCAGGCGCAATTGCGCAAACGGCACAGTAAGTTGAAAGCCCGCAATCACAAACAGGCAGCGCAAATAAAGAGCGGACTGCAAGCGGTGGCAGCTTGACATAGGTTGACCGCGACGCGGGTTCCCCGTTAGCGTGGCGCGTGCTCTTGCGCGCTCGCATTGTGGTTCCAATTTCCCAACCGCCCATCGCGGATGGCTTCGTGCGCGTGCATGGAAACCGCATTACCGCCGTGGGCAAATGGGCGGATGCGGAACATAAAAGTGAGGCGGAAGATTTAGGCGAGGTGATTCTGTTGCCCGGACTAGTCAATGCCCACTGTCATTTGGATTACACCGATTTTGTCGGAGCCATTCCCGCGCCACGTTCGTTCACGGATTGGATCAATGCCATAGTCGATCTCAAGGCGGATGTGGATGACGCCGCCCACCGCGAATCATGGCTGCACGGCGCGGCCCAATGTTTGCGGCACGGAACCACCACGCTGGGCAACATCGAGACGCGTCCACATTTGCTGCCGGAACTTTGGGAAGCTACGCCATTGCGGATGGTATCGTTTCTGGAACTCATCGTCATCCGCGCACAAAGCAATGCTGCGCAAGCCGTGTCGGACGCAGTTGAATGGATCACCAACCACAATCCGCCGCGCGGGCATGCGGGTTTGTCTCCCCACGCGCCGTACACCACCAAACCCGATTTGCTCAAAACATGTGCCGCCACGGGCCTGCCAATGGCAATGCACTTAGCCGAATCGATTGAAGAAGATCAAATGTTCCGCCGGGCGAGTGGGTTGCTTTACCAACGCCTTGCCGAAGTGGGCCGCGCAATGGCCGATTGCGACGGCTCTTCGCCCGTCGCCCACGCGCAACGCCACGGGATGTTGCGCGGAAACCTACTCGCCATTCACGGCAATTATTTGGACGACGATGACATTCGTTTGCTGGCGGAAAATCACGTGAGTCTCGCCCATTGTCCGCGCAGTCACAACTATTTTGGCCACGCACCCTTTCGGGCCAAGGCATTGCGCGCGGCGGGCGTGAATCTCTGTCTCGGTACCGACAGCCTCGCCACGATGCGCGCACACGATGCAGAATTGAGTCTCTTTGAAGAACTGCGCCTCTATCACGGAGCCTTTCCAGATTTTGAATTGGAAACCCTCCTGCAGTACGTCACCGTCAACCCCGCGCGTGCGCTGGGGATGGCCGGACAAGTGGGCGAGTTGGCGGCAAATGCGTTTGCGGACATGATCGCATTGCCCTTCACCGGTTCGGCGGATGACGCAACCGAGGCTGTGGTGAACCACACCGGCCTCACGCGGGCGGTGATGGTGGATGGACGATGGGAAATGGGGAGCAAAAATTGAGATGAGCGAGCTGTTTCAAGAACAATTAAAAGGTGAGTTGGCTGAAATTGAGTTGGCTGATTTGCGACGGACTGTGCGCAAAGTAGCGTCGCCGCAGGGCGCGCGGGTGCGAATGGATGGACACGAGGTATTGAATTTTTCTTCCAATGATTATCTTGGGCTCGCCAATCACGTCGCATTGAAATCCGCGGCCTCGGCGGCGATTGAACAGTTTGGAGCAGGTTCGGGCGCGGCGCGGCTCATTAGTGGTTCGCAATTGCCCCATCATGAATTGGAAAGTGCGCTGGCGAATTTCAAAGGAACCGAGGCCGCGCTGACATTCTCCTCCGGCTACGCCGCGGCGCTCGGAACCCTTCCGGCATTGGTTGGCACGGGCGATGTGGTGGTGCTTGATAAACTCGTGCACGCGAGTTTGGTGGATGCCGCGAAACTTTCGGGAGCGAAATTGCGCGTGTGCAAACACAACGACCTTGCCGACCTCGCGCGCATTCTCGAATGGGCGGCGGGGCAGGGCGGTCGCACGTTGGTGGTGGCTGAAAGTGTGTACTCGATGGACGGCGATCTTGCCCCTTTGCTAAACTTGGTAGAGTTAAAGGAAAAATTCGGCGCGTGGCTGATGCTCGATGAGGCGCACGCAACGGGTTTGTACGGCGAAGGGCGGCGCGGCGTGGCGGAGGAATTTGGCGTGGGCGCGCGCGTGGAAATTCAAATGGGCACGCTTGGCAAAGCACTCGGCGCGGCCGGCGGTTATATTTGTGGTTCGAATGAATTGATTGATTTGCTGCGTCATCGGGCGCGGAGTTTTGTGTTTTCCACCGCGCCAATGCCCGCGCAGGCGGCGGCGGCGCGCGCGGGGATTGAAGTCGTGCAATCCCCGGAAGGGGAGCAGCGCAAAACGCGTTTGTGGAGTTTAGTGGATGAATTGAAAAATGGCCTCATCGCGCGCGGCTGGAAATTACCCGTGGTGCAGAGCGCGATCTTGCCGTTAAGGGTGGGCACCGAGACCAAGGCAATGGCGTTATCGGAGCGGTTGCTGGAAGCGGGAGTGTTCGTGCCGGCCATTCGGTATCCGACCGTGGCGCGTGGCGAAGCGCGTTTGAGGATTACGGTGAGCGCGGCGCATTCAGCCGATGACATCAAAAAATTATTGGAGACTTTAGGGGAGGGAAAAGGTGATGCATAAACTGGCACGGCTGGACCAAAAATATGTGTGGCACCCCTTCACGCAAATGCGCGATTGGGCGCGGCGCGAACCCATCGTTTTGGCGCGCGGGAAGGGGGCGGTGTTGGAGGATGTGCGCGGCAAAAAATTTCTCGATGCCAATGCGAGCATTTGGACGAATCTGCACGGGCACAATCACCCGAAGCTCAACGCGGCCTTGCAGCGGCAGTTGAAAAAAGTGGCGCATACTTCGGCACTCGGTTTTGCCAATGAACCGGCGGCGTTGTTGGCGGAACGGTTGGTGAAGGCGGGGCGCGGCTCAGCGGGAGCTTCGCCCTCCCGGACTAAGTTGGCGAAGGTGTTTTTCTCGGACGATGGTTCCACGGCGTTGGAGGTGGCTTTGAAAATGTCATACGAATTCACGCGGCGCACGGGGCGTTCCCGTGCTCCGAAATTTCTTTCGCTGCAAGGCGCGTATCACGGCGACACGGTGGGGGCGGTGAGCGTGGGGCACATTGATTTATTTCACAAAGCGTACGGGGGGCTTTTGTTTAAGAGCGACAAAGTGATGTCGCCGAATTGTTATCGTTGTCCCTTCAATCAAGCCAAACCGGAACGGGCGGATGCGCGAGTGACTCGCAAGTGCAACTGGGAATGTGTGGGCAAAGTGGAGGCTAAATTGAAGCGGCGGAAGTACGCGGCCTTGGTGGTGGAGCCGCGCGTGCAGGGCGCGGCGGGGATGATAGCGCATCCGGAAGGTTGGCTAAAGCGCGTGGCCGAGGCGGTGCACGCGAGTGGTGCGCAGTTGATTGCCGATGAGGTGATGACTGGGTTTGGGCGTACGGGGACGATGTTCGCGTGCCAAAAA
>CAUZWB010000332.1:0-3497 GCA_963583525.1 Verrucomicrobiia bacterium
CGAGATATAACACTCCATGCCGGCGCGCCACGTCCTCCATGGCAGCGGTATATATCGCAAGGTTCGTGTTTGCAACCTTGCCATCGGGTGTGCCGTGCGTGGCAGAGAGATCCTCGAAGGCAATGGGTGAGACCAGCGCCAACTGCGGCGCGGATCGGCCATTGTATTTTTGTGCACGTGTGTGTTTAATAAAATCCGTTAGCTCCGACTTGAACCGCTCCAACCCCGCCGCGCCTTCGAATGATTCATTGAAGCCGAAGAAGGCCACAATCACATCGGCCTTCAGACGGGTGAGCCATTGGTCGGGCTTTTCGTAAAATCCATTACCTGCATGACCTGAACCCCAGCGGTCACGCGCTTTACTGAGAGTGCGATATTTTTCCGCACCGGGAAACGGCCAGGGATCGTTGCGACCAGAATGCGGGCGGAAAGCAGGTGTATTACCCTCATCGCACATGTTTCGGATAAAAAGTTTGTGGGTGGCATAGCGCCGCTGCATTTCTGTTTCAAAATGTCCATAACGCATCATGCGCGAGCCAAGACCATTGCCGAGCAGCACCAGATGTGTGCCCGATTCAATCTTCAAAGGCGAAGGCGACTTGGGCTTCGCCCGCAACGGACCACTCAAGGCAAACCCAACACAAAGAAGCGCTATAAAAGATTTCATGGGAAGGGCATCTTCACATCGCGCCAGGATCCCCGCAAGGAAAAGTCGCGCTCTGGTTCCGTCGGCGCTCGTGAAATGCACTTGCTCCAAACACTCTCTTTCCCTCAACGTAACGCTTTGCTGTTAAGAGCAATAACCCGGTGATGATTACCAATACATTTTTTAGTCTCTCTTTATGCTTTGCTGTTTCCACGACCGCATTCGCCGCGCCGGCCAAGTGGATGCAAAGCTATGATGCGGGGTATCTTGATAAAAACGGCGCGTATGCCGGTGGCTCAGAAATTATGCATCTCGCCGCGCATGATGGAAAACTTTATGCAGCCAACGGCTACTGGCTCGACGCGCGGTGGGTGATCCCGCCCGAGGGCCAGAAACAATCCGCACAGGTGCTGCGTCTGGACAAAGCCGACGGGCGTTGGCAGGTGGACCTCGATCTCGGCCGGGCCAATGACCTCGGGCTGGAATTCATGAAGGGCAATATTCTCAAGTCCGTTTCCTTCTCCACCACGGGCGAAGGCCGCGTGCTCAATGCGCCGGTGCAACTGCTGGTGATGGCTGCCGGAGCGAATTTCGAACGGGGCGGCGCGGTGTCAGTCTGGGTGCGCGATGATGATGCGGGCAAATGGCATCACACCCTCGTACGGCACGGCTCCAATGCGGGTGGCGTGCGCTGGGTACCGCGCGATTTGCAAGTGTACCGCGATCGCGTGACAGGCATCGACCGCATCTTCCTGCTGCTCGGCAATCCCGGCATCATCAGCGGTGTGTACGATTCGCGCGAGCCCTCGCGCATCCGCTGGGATAGGCACGTGGAGTTTCCGTTCCTGGAAAAGGGCAGCTTCTTCACGCGCCCGCTGGGCATTGCCGAGGCCAATGACGCCCTGCACTTTTCCGAGGGGCCGTCTATCTTCCGCCGCATCGACGGCAAACGCCCGCGTTGGGAGGAAATTCTCAATCTGGCCGAAGACACGGATACTGACGTGGGCGGCATCCGCGGCCTGACCGCCATTCCCAACCCCAACGGCAAGGGCCAATCGTTGCTCTTCGTGTGGGCACCCGGCGAGCGTTCGCAAAGTCAGGTGAAGCGGCTCGATCCCGATGGCAAAGGCGGCTACACGCTGCACAACGAGGCCAACCTCGGCCAGATCATGAGCCGCCACCTCGGCGTGAAAGTCCCTTACACCCTCGGCGGGCATAACATGATGTACCCCGTCCCCCATCCCGCCACCGGTGCGCCCGTGCAAATCATCGGTTTTTACGGCAGCATGGCCGGCAAGCTGGAGCGGACGTGGAAAGGCAGCCGCTTCTACGGCGGTGCCCTCTTCGCCCTGCGCACCGCCGCCGGAAAATACACCGTGCACGAGGTCAACGGCCCGTACGCGCCGGGCAAGACACTGCTCGTTTCGCCGCGCGCCTTTTGTCGGTCGCCGTTTGATCCCAAGGAAATCTTCATCGGCGGCCATGACTCGAGCAACAAGATTTCTGACAACCTTGCGTGGATTTTCCGCGCGCCACTTTCCATAGCCTTGGGCGTGGAAAAAGGCGAACCCGCGCCCACTTTGCCCAATCGTTCCCCGCGCATGCCGCGTGTGGACGCCGGCCCCGTGTACGAATTGCGCATCTACGCCGCGGCAGAGAACCGGCTGAGCCATCTCATCAAGCGTTTCCAGAACCACACGGATCGTCTGTTCAAGAAACACCGCATGGAGCCCATCGCCTACTGGCTGCCCACCGACGGCACGGCCAAGGAACGGCGGCGGTTCGTTTACATTCTCAAGCACCCTTCCCGCTACGCCGCCTACCAAAACTGGAACGCCTTCACGCACGATCCCGAATGGAAGCGCGTGCTTAAGCAGCCGGAATTCCAACGCCTGCTCAGCGAACGCCCCACGAGTATTTTCATGTCGGCTAATGATTATTCGGCAAAAGTTCCCACGCTCAGCACCAAGGTCGGTGGAATTTATGAGTTACGCACCTACACGGCTGCTGAAAATAAACTAAATGCACTCAACGCACGATTCACCAACCACACCACAAGAATTTTCACGAAGCACGGCATGGGTAATATCGGCTACTGGACCCCCTATGACCGGCCTGAATCAGAGAACACTTTGATCTACTTGATTCAGCACGAGAGCCGCGAAAAGGCAGATAAAAATTGGCAGGCTTTCAGTCAGAATCCCGATTGGCAAAAGGTTGCGCGCGATTCACAGCGTGAAGGGAAGTTGCTAATTAAGAAACCAGCAAGGCTGTATCTCAAGCCATTGGATTTCTCGCCATTGAAGTGATTACTAGTCCGATTTTTCAGGCGCGATGATTCCCATTTTGCTGACTCCCAATTGAAACCTGTGGGTTTGAGTGATTCCTCTGTAAATGATATGTCCAAAAATCAGAATAGTTACGCACTTTTTCAGGAGCACCGTATTTTCGGTCTTTTCCACCGAGTAATCGGCCGGATTTCTCGATTGCCCGCACGCCCAAATCAAGGCAATGTAACCCTTTCAACGAAACGAACGTATTCTACGAGAGTACCGGTGATGAGAGGATTTGAAACGGCAAAATCAAGCGCGCGCGCCAATGACCCTCCCCATTTGGCACGAGGCTTTCAGCGAGCAGAAACAGAAATCACCGTTGGTATCGAGGGGCTGAAAAACATCGCTTCACTTACAGACTCGAAATCGCAAACCCACAACAAAAATGATAACTCGAATCTGCAACACTTTTAACAAACGCCATCTGATTGTAATCTTGTTGGGCTACACGGCTTATCTCGTTTACAGCTTCAATCAGTCGCCAGATAAGCCCAAGCCGCCTGCGAAACAACCCCACC
>CAUZWB010000333.1:0-3495 GCA_963583525.1 Verrucomicrobiia bacterium
GGATAGGATGATATATAAAATTCCGCAGCCGTCAATCGGTTTTTATTAACAATGCCGCAAATTCTTAAATGCTTGAAAGCCTTGGGGGACGTGACGCGCGTCCGGTTAGTGGCATTATTGGAGCTTAAAGAACTATCTGTCAACGAGCTGCAACAAATCACCAACCTCGGTCAATCGCGCATTTCCACCCATCTTGGCTTACTACAGGAAGTGGGACTGTTGACATCGCGGAAGGACGGTAAACGAAATTTTTATCGCATTAACCCCGATGCCCCCGGCGAAGCGAGCGACTGCCTGAACATCGCCCTCAAAAGTGCAAACGGAATCCCGGAGCACGCCGACGATCTTATTCATCTCAAACGCGTACTCACCGAGCGAGACGATCAGGCCAAGCTCTATTTCAATCAAGTCGCCGGCCGATTCGACCGCCAATACGGCCCAGGCCGATCTTGGCAGGCTTTTGCACAAACACTATTGCGCCTGATTCCACGGCTGGACATCGCAGACCTTGGCTCAGGCGAGGGGTTGCAAGCTGAATTGTTAGCCCGAAATGCCCGACGAGTTATTTGCGTCGACAACTCCAAACGCATTGTGGATTTCGGCCAACGGAAGGCTAAAAAAAACGGGCTTAAAAATTTAGAGTTTCGCCATGGCGACATTGAGAATCCGCCACTGCGTGCAAAGAGCGTTGATATCGCTTTACTCAGCCAAGCACTACATCATGCAGAGCATCCGGAAGCTGCCATCGCGTCCGCACATCGGATTCTACGCCCGGGCGGACGAATTCTCATCCTTGATTTAGTGGAGCATGAATTTGAGCAGGCACGTGAATTGTACGGCGACCGCTGGCTCGGTTTCCCGCAAAACAAGTTGCATGAGTGGTTGGACGCGACGAAGTTCCGACAGGTGGAAATCTGTGAAGTCGCCCGCGAAGAGGCCCCGCCGCATTTTCAAACGATGTTGGCAACCGCAGTGAAGTAGAGTTTAGGCCAACCCCTTAAGCTGCCCCGTACTATCACCCATTCGCTGCGTGGGCGCACCCATGATGTCGAGCATGTTTAGGAACAGATTTGCCATTGGCGTTTCTTTAGAATAAACAGCATGGCGCCCGGTCTTAATTGTGCCGTTGGCTTTACCCGCGAGCACCACGGGCAAGTCATGATGAGTATGGCGATTGCCATCCCCAATCGCACCGCCATACACAATCATGCTGTGATCCAGCAACGTCTCCTCACCTTCTTTGATGCTTTTAAGGCAATCGAGAAAATGCGCGAACAGTTCGCAGTGATAACGATTGATTTTTGTTAGCGACTGAATGTTGCCTTGATTATTGCGGTGATGGGAAAGACTGTGATGACCGCCCTTCACACCGAGGTGTGGGTAGCTGCGGTTATCACCATCGTGCGCGAGCAGATAAGTCGCGATGCGCGTGGAATCAGTTTGGAACGCGAGCGCCATCATGTCAGCCATCATGCGCACGTGCGCGCCAAAATCACGCGGCTTGCCGGCGGGCATTTTGAATCCCTTTGGTAAATCCACGGCTGAGGCGCCAGACGCTGTCACGCGCTTTTCGAGTTCGCGCACGGAGGTGAGATATTCGTCCAACTTACGCTGATCAGTATAACCGAGTTTTTTCTCCAACGCCTTGGCGTCTTCCAACACAAAATCGAGGATGCTCTTTTTGTAACGCTCACGCCGCGCGCGACTCTCGTTGCGTTCACGATCTTTGCCGTTGCTGAAGAGCCGTTCGAAAACCAAACTCGGATCGGATTCCGGCGGCAACGGCGTGCTCTCGCTTTTCCATGCAAGATTAAATTGATACGCGCAGCTGTAACCCGAGTCGCAATTGCCGGACATGCGCCGACCGTCGCTGCTGAGCTCAAGCGAAGGCAACCGCGTTTTGTTGCCGATTTTTTGCGCAGCCAATTGATCCACCGAGACACCCACTCGAATATCCGCCCCCGACGTCTTGCGTGCTTGGCGTCCGGTGAGGAATGTCGCGTTCGCCCGCGCGTGGTCTCCCGCGCCGTCGCCATTGGAACGCGCTTTGGTGTGAGCGAGCCCACTGAAAACCAGCAAGTCCTCGCGATGCGCCTTCAATGGCTCGAGAATGTGCGAAAACTGAAAATCACTCCCCTCCCCCTTCACTTGCCACTTCTCCGGAATCACGCCATTGGGGATATAAACAAACGCCATCCGCGTGGGAAACTTTGCGCTCCCCGCCGCCAAAGCCCGCGCCGGAATCATTGCCTCCAACGCCGGCAACGCCAGCGCCGTGCCCAACCCGCGCAAAAATGTGCGTCGCGGTATGTGTGTTGATCGAATCATCGCTGCTTATCCTTGACGGAATTTACATCAGAAAGCTTCAAAAAACAAGGGCAAGAATGACCAAATCCCAAGAAAATCACAATTCAAAAAACCCACCCCAAATCTCACTATCGATTTTGGTCATTAGTCATTTGCCCCCTTCTCCTCGCTTCATATCAAATGGTAAACTTTTCACGATGCCCGTCACCAGTGTTTCAAACTTAAACCCGTCGCGTCCCATTTGTTTCATGATGCCGTCGACGGCGCGTTTGTCATAAAATTCCAAGCCGCGGCCAAGGGCGAAGGTTAGCATTTTTTCGGTGAGACAGCGCACGAAGAGGTCGCGCTTGCGAACGGCGAGGATTTTGCGGAGGCCGGTGGCGTCGCGAAATTTTTCGCCGGTGTCAAGTTGGGAAGCGGCGTCGATGGGTGCGCCGTTGTCAAGTGTACGCCAGCGGCCGACGGCGTCGAAGTTTTCAAAGGCGAACCCAATGGGATCCATCTTTTGATGGCACGATGCGCACACGGGGTTTTCGCGATGTTTGACCATTTGCTGGCGCAGAGTGCCCTTTAGTTCTGCGGAAGGTTCCAAATCCGGAACATTATCGGGCGGCGGAGGGGGCGGCGTGCCAAGAATATTCTCGAGCACAAAATTGCCGCGTTTCACCGGCGAAGTCCGGTTGGGATCGGAGGTGAGGGTGAGCACACTTGCGTGAGTAAGGACCCCGCCGCGTGGCGTGCCCGCGAGCGACACGCGCCGAAACTGGCCGCCCTTCACATTTTTGAGGCCGTACCAATTTGCCAAGCGGTCGTTGACGAAGGAGTAATTAGCGTCCAACAAATCCACCACGCTGCGATTGTCACGCATCACGTGGGCGAAGAGCATTTCCGTTTCACGCCGCATGTCGCTGCGCACGGCATTGTTAAACGCGCTAAACAAACGCTTGTCCGGCTGGAGCATTTCCAAGTTGCGCAGTTGCAGCCATTGACCGGTGAAATTTGTCACAAACGATTGCGCCTTTGGATCGCGCAACATACGGCGAATTTGCGTGGGCAAATTTTTGCGCAACTGCCCTCGTTTGGCCAGTTCCAACAAGGCATCGTCGGGCATGCTATTCCAAATAAAAAAAGAAATGCGCGAGGCCAGTTCGTGTTCGTTGAGTGAGCGAATGGCCTTGGGATTCTTCG
>CAUZWB010000334.1:0-3473 GCA_963583525.1 Verrucomicrobiia bacterium
ATAATGAAATAAGCTTATGGCGAATATTGAAAAACCAGCGAACACGTTCTGCGGGCAGACCTCGCGGCGGGAATTTTTGCATCAGGTGGGCGGCGGGTTTTCGTCGTTGGCGCTGACGGGGATGATAGCGGGCGATGGCTTTCTTGCACGCCAAGCGATGGCGGCGGATGGCAAGACGCCGTGGGCTAATCCGCTCGCACCGAAGAATCCGCCGTTGCCGGCGAAGGCGAAGCACGTGATTTTTCTGTTCATGTACGGTGGCCCGAGCCACATGGACACGTTTGATTACAAGCCCAAGCTGTATCCGCTCGATGGCAAAACGATTGATGTGAAAACATTCGGGCGCGGCGGCAAGAAGAAGGGCGGGCGCGTGGTGGGCCCGAAATGGAAGTTCAAGCAATACGGCCAGTGCGGCAAATACATTAGCGACCTTTTCCCGCACGTCGGCCAGCAAGCGGATAAGATTGCGTTTTTGCATTCGATGACCGCCGACTCGCCCATCCACGGCTCGGCGATGTTGATGATGAATTCCGGTCACTTGCTCAGTGGCAAACCTTCGATGGGTTCGTGGGTGAACTACGGCCTCGGCAGCGAAAACGAAAACCTCCCCGGCTATGTGGTGATGCTCGACCCCACCGGCGGCCCCATCAGCGGCGCGAAGAATTGGACCAGCGGTTATATGCCCGCCGCGTATCAAGGCGTCACCGTGAACGCCAGCGGCACGGCGATTCTTGATTTGAAAAACGCGCGCGGCATGAAGCGCGACGAGCAGCGCACGATGCTTGACGCGTTGGGTCGCTTCAACAATCGCCATCTCAGCACGCGCACGGACAACTCCAACCTCGCCGCCCGCATCGCCAGTTATGAGCTCGCGTACAAAATGCAAATGAGCGCGCCCGAGGCGGTGGATTTTGATAGCGAACCGGAACACATCCACAAGCTCTACGGGCTCGACCAAAAACGCACATCGGATTTCGGCCGCAAATGTTTGCTTGCGCGGCGGCTCGTGGAGCGCGGCGTGCGGTTCATCCAAATCTACAGCGGTGGCAACCACAACGACGCCAATTGGGACGCCCACGGCGACCTCGAGAAAAACCACAACTACCACGCCGGCAACACCGATCAGCCAATTGCCGGCTTGTTGAAGGACCTCGAGCAGCGTGGGTTGCTCGACGAAACGCTCATCATTTGGGGCGGCGAATTCGGCCGCCAACCCACTGCCGAGTACGCCAAAGGCACCGGCCGCGACCACAACAGCTACGGCTTCACCATGTGGATGGCCGGTGGCGGGATCAAAGGCGGCGTCAGCGTGGGCAAGACCGACGAGCTCGGCGCCGCTGCTGTGGAAGACCGGTTCCACGTGAAAAATCTCCACGCAACAGTGTTAAACCAACTCGGCTTTGACCCCAACGAGCTGTCGTATTTTTACCGAGGCCTCGACCAAAGGCTGGTCGGTGTGGAAGGCGCTGAGCCCATTCGACAGATTATATAGACACGGATTACACAGATTTCCACGCATGAATTTAATCTGTGTGAATTCGTGAATTCCGTGTCTTCACCCTAATAAAGAATCTCAAAATCACCGTTCGGCAAGGCAAACGCTGCGGTGAAACTCCAGACGGGTAATCCCTTTTGGCTGCGGCTGCCGTGCGCGGGTTGGGCTTTGCCGTTGCTTCCCAAAACCGACCACGAAAGGTTGCCGCCTTTTTTCCAGCCGGTATTTTCGCTCCACGCCAGCAGCACATCGCCCGCCTTATTTACCGCGAGCGCGGGATGGCGTTGGCGCGTTTGCTTGGCAATTTTCACGGGCTCCGTTTTGCCGCCGAGCTCGCCGATAAAAATATTTCCCTCCGTCTCCCACGCGCCGAGCACGCCTTTGGGGGTTTGCACAAACGCCGCGCTGCTCATCACGCACTGGCCGATGCGCCACGGGCCAACGATTTTTTCGTTCATTTTGCCTGATTCACTTCCAATCAGCAGCGTCATATCACGATTCACAAATTTCTGCGCGCCGCGATACAGCGTGTACAGATTGCCTGTCGCATCCACAAAACTTTTCAACCCGCAACAGCCGCACGTGCCTTTTTTCGTGCTGATGGTTTTCTCCTTCGCAAACGTCTTGCCGCCATCGGTGGACGTGGCCGCAAACACGCCGCGCACATTTTCGCCTTTCGGAGTGTTCTTCGGCGCGGCATGCCATACCACGTACACGTTTCCCTTGCCATCGGCCGCGACCGAGCCGCCGCCATCGAGCGCGGTCGTCCACGTCATCAAGTTGCGTTCCTTTTCAAACCCGCTGCTGTCGATGCGCATCCGCGTGTAATACATCGGTGACCCGTGATGCGGCGAACCTCCGCCCGCTTGCGAACCATTCCAAGCCACGTGCACGCGCCCGTACTTGCCCAACGCAATATGCGGCCCGCGAATCGTCCCCACCGCCACCGCACTGCCGGCGATTTGATTCACCTTCATTGGCTTGGAAAATTTCCCGCCAGTCCGCTTCACATAAAAAACATCCGTCGCCCGCTCCTTGCCCGAAAGAAAAACGATGTGCGCAACGCCCTTGGCATCGGAGACGACTTGCGGTTGCTTGCCGTGCATTGGCAAATGAACGAGCGAAACCTTCGGAGCGGCAACGAGTGCGCCGACAAAGAACAGAGAGAGGAGAGTGGCTTTCATAGGGGAAAGCTATCTCGAATCAGGAAAATGTCGATGAGGAAGTTGGGCTTTGGTCATTCCCCCTCGCTCGGCTGCAAAATCACTTTCATCAAGCCCGGCTCCGCCGCATACAACCGGTCGAACCAATCCGGGCCTTCGTCAAGCGTGGCTTTCGCACTGATGAGTGGTTCGACTTGGATGGTGCCGTTCGCAAGTAAATCGATGCACTCGGGGTATTCGCCATTGGAGGCGCATGAGCCATAAACGGTCAACTCGCGGGTGACGACCGATTGCAGTGGGAAATCGACTTGCGGCGCGAGGTTGCCGATGAGGGTGACGTGGCCGCCTTTGCGCGTAGCTTCGATGGCGGTTTGCACGGTGGGCGTGGCGCCGACGACCTCCATCGCGATGTCCGCGCCGCGGCCGCCGGTGGCTTCGCGGATGGCGGTGACGGCGTC
The DNA here is from genome assembly GCA_963583525.1 of Verrucomicrobiia bacterium. Lineage (GTDB taxonomy): Bacteria > Verrucomicrobiota > Verrucomicrobiia > Limisphaerales > UBA1100 > JACNJL01. The sequence continues at coordinate 3,117 of CAUZWB010000334.1, forward strand.
GGTGGTGTTGGGGTTGATGCCGAACTCGGCACCGAGGGTTTGGGCGAGCGTGAGTTTTTCATCGGCCAAATCGACGGCGATGATTTTGCCGCAACCGGCCGCCTTGAGCGCTTGTACGACGAGCAGGCCAATCATGCCCGCGCCGACGACCACTGCCGTGTCGCCCTTCGCGATGGCCGTGCGATTCACCGCGTGCACGGCGACGGACACCGGCTCGATCATCGCCGCGTGTTCGAAGGGGAGGTTGTCGGGCATCGGATAAATAATGTGCTCGGGCACCACGGCGTATTCGGCGAAGCATCCGTGTTGGCGGTAGTCCTCACACGACACGCCGAGCACGCGGCGGTCATCACACAA
>CAUZWB010000335.1:0-3471 GCA_963583525.1 Verrucomicrobiia bacterium
TCAGGAGGAAGCTCCGGTGGATCAGGCGGAAGCTCCGGTGGATCAGGAGGAAGCTCCGGTGGATCAGGCGGAAGCTCCGGTGGGGGAGTGGTGCAGGGTATGCAAGCTCAAGGCTCAGGCCGAAATTAAAACTGGGCACATATTTTCAACCTGTGGGTGGTTTCGACTGCCCACAGGTTTTTTTTTATGATGACGATGAAGATTTATTTCACACGAATTTTGTTGGGGATTTGTCTCGTATTTTCCGCTTGCGGAAAACAGGCAAATTTACCTGAGTCGAAACCAATTCCTACGGTCGAGAAAAGATCAGAGTTGTCGGATGTTGAAAAAGAATTTTCCAGGCTCAGCGCCTTAGCTGCCAAAGGTGATCCGAAATCGCAAACCAGTTTGGCACACAAATATGCTTTGGGAAAAGGGGTGGAACAGAATATGAACGAAGCGGTGCGGTGGTATCGCGTGGCCGGTAAACAAGGGGAAGCCGAGGCGCAATTTAATCTGGGGTATATGTATTACAATGGGGAAGGGTTGCCGCGAGATTATGCCAAAGCCGTTCAGTGGTTTCAAAAATCAGCAGCGCAGGGGAATGCCGGCGCACAAGGAAGCCTTGGCTTAATGTACGATAATGGGGAAGGCGTTCCTGAAAACAACGTTGAGGCTTTAAGACTCTATCATTTGGGAGCCAAGAATGGTGATATGTATTCACAGTTTAACCTCGGTTGTATTTATGATAGTGGTGAGATGGTACCTGAAGACAACGCTGCTGCTGTGAAATGGTTCCTCAAGGCTGCTGAGGGAGGGCACATTGATGTGCCAAATTATTTGGGGATGATGTATGACAGCGGTGAAGGCGTGCCTGAGGATGATGTGCGCGCGTATGCGTGGTGGCTCATTGGGGTTGAGCGGGGTGATGATGCGCCCCGAAACAATATGGCCCTCCTCGAAGAAAAACTGACCGCCGAAGAATTAACCGCTGCACGGAAATTGGCCGATGAACTGTTGAGAGAAATGAAGGCGGACAAGGTGCCCGAAAACAAAAATTAGCGACCGCCGTTTTGTAGCCACGCCACCAGTGTAAGCACTTCCTTCCGCGTGAGCGTGTTCACCAAGCCCGGCGGCATCAGGCTTACGGCCGAGCGTTCATGCGACTTGAGTTTCCCCTTGGCAACTTCAATGGTTTTGCTGGCATCGAGTGGGTTGGGTGCAAGCAGCAAAGCACGCGCTCGGTAATCCAACTGCGGCACAATCATCCCGGCCAGCACTTTGCCGTCGGTAAGTGTGAGCACATGAGTTTGATAATTTTCCGCCACCGCCTTCGATGGATCCAGAATCGCCTCAAGGATATCCCGCGCACCAAATCGGCCGCCCACCTGCGTAAGATCCGGCCCCACGGCAAACCCCTGTGTGCCCACGCGATGACAGCGGCTGCATAGGGCTTGATTGAATAGTTTTGAGCCCTCCTCAAACTTAGCGGGTAGTTTCAGTTCGCCGCCAAAATCTTTCATCATCCACGCCTTCACCAACTTGCGTGCGCTCAGGTCCGGCAAGGGGGGGAGTTTGGGTTTGAGTTCAATTACTTTTGCCAGCGCTTTCGTTTCCGCCTCGGGCAAATGGCTCACCGCATCCTTATGGATTTTGTTAATGAATCCCGGCAACCCGCGTCCGCCCCGGAATTGTCGGGCAGCGGAAATTTGCTGAAAATATTCGCGGCGCAATTCACGGGTCCATCCGAGCTGCGCAGTTCGCAATGCAAAAAGATAAAGCAATTTATCACGCGAGGTTTCAGCCTCACGCAAGAGTTTCATTGCAACGCCCGTGGCGCGGCCATCACCGAGGCGGATGAGCAATAAGGCGAGTTGCCGGTTAATCGCCAGAGATTGGCTGGGGAAAAATTTTCGCAAAAGCGCTGCGTCTTTTAGGGTTTCGGCTTGGGCGGAAAACAAATTAATCATTTCCAGCAATTGCGGCTCGGTAAATGAGATCAGCGAGGAGGATAGCAGTTTGTCCAATAGCAAAGGCGATTGTCCCGCAGCGGATTGTGCGGTAGCCAGAGCAATAAACGAATCGCGATCGCGCGCGATAAAAGCGAACTGCTTCCGGTGCTCAAGGCTGATGCGCGCGGTGTAACGAATCAATGGATCCTCAGCAAAAACGCCCGGCGGGAAGGCGCCGACAAGGGACGTTGCGCGCTTGCGTTCGGTACGCAATAAATGGGCCATCAGCGCGCGCGCCCCTTGTTGTGTTGTCTGAGCCGGCGGTTGGGTATTGGGGCCGATGTAACGCACGCGGTACAGTGCGCTTTGGGTGCCGCGGCCGCCGGTGACGAAGTACATCGCGCCATCCGGGCCGAAGTCGAGGTCGGTGACATTGAGTGGACGCCCGCGCAGGAAAACTTCCGCTCGCCCGCGGTAGCCCGAGCCGTTGGGGGCGAGATGCACGGCGAGGATGCGACCGTAAGTCCAATCGAGAATGAAAAACGCCTTTTTATAATCAGCGGGGAAATGGCTACGCGTGCCAAATTTTACGCCCGTGGGGGAAGACTTGCCGATGTCGAGTACGGGCTGTGCATTGTCGGGATGATCCGGAAAATAGGGAGGCCAACTTCTGGTGACCGCGCGCCAGCCAAAGTCCGCGCCGCGCGTGAGATGCTTCACCTGCGTGGGCCGATACCACGGCGCGCCCATATCAAACTCCGCATCGGCATCGAACGTAAACGCCTCACCTTCCGCATTAAAATGGATGCCGTAAGGATTACGTAAACCGGCACAGAAAATTTCCGGCAATCGTCCTTCTTTGTCGAACCGCAGCACGTGGCCCTCGTTGGGGCGGAAGACTTTTTGTTTTCGGCGGCGTGGCGAAGTGTAGTCGCCGCCGTCCTTTGGCAACTCCACCGAGTCGCCCATGATCGCATAAATCAAACCATCCGGCCCCAGCGCCAGTGCGTTGCGTCCGTGGCCGACTCCGCCCGGCGTGGCGCGCAGCAATTTTTCTTCGTCAAACTTTCCGTCGCCATTCGTGTCGCGCAGGCGGTAAATGCCCTTCGACACATTCGCGTTCACGTACAACGCCCCGTGCGCGTAGAGCAACCCGCGGTTTTCCTTAAGTGTGCGATTAATCATTTCCGTTTTTGAAATGCCCCGACCTTTTTTTGAAAATGTGAAACGCCAAATGCCCGCGTCCTCGCGCCCGATGCTCAAGCGGCCTTCGGGATCAAATGCGCAACTAATCCACGAGCCTTCGCCTTTGGCGGAATTTTTCAGCAACTCCACCTCAAACCCCGGCAACGTAAAAAAATCTTTTGGATCGGCACCGGCCTTGGCCGATTTAGCTTCCTCCCATTGATTGTAGTCATCCGTTTCGGTGATGCGAATGCCCGGTGCGGCCCACCATTTTTCCATCGCAAGATTGCCAGAGCGTTTGAGTTTGCCGGCGGAGCAATTCCAGTTGAGGTCGGAAGAGATCAGCGTCGTCTTG
>CAUZWB010000336.1:0-3453 GCA_963583525.1 Verrucomicrobiia bacterium
CCAAAGCCATTTGGCCGCATGCGGCGCTCACAACATTCCACCGTAATGACCACACTCTGAGGACTGAAAGATGGCGCTATATTCGTTATGCCAATGGGGATGAGGAGCTCTATGATCATGCGGCCGACTCCAATGAATGGAACAACCTCGCCAAGAATCCGAATTACCAAAAAATTATCATCGGACTAAAAAAGAAACTGCCGAAGATGAATGCTCAAGACTCACCCGCGCTTTCCAAAAAGAAATAATATTTCCATGAGATATCTAATATTACTCGGTTCTATCTGGTGCTCCCTATTGTCGGCTGCCGACAGGCTCCCTAATATCGTTATCCTTCTGGCTGATGATCTCGGATATGGCGAACTGGGCTGTCAAGGCAATCAACAGATACCAACGCCTCACATTGATTCCATTGCAAAAAACGGAGTTCGTTTTACTCAGGGATATGTAACGGCAGCCTTTTGTAGCGCCTCAAGGGCAGGTCTATTAACCGGACGCTACCAGACACGATTCGGTTATGAATTCAATCCAACGGGCCGCCACAACGAAGACCCACGGGCGGGTTTGCCTTTAGGCGAAAAGACCCTTGCTGATGTCCTAGTTGACGCCGGATACATCACTGGCCTGTTTGGCAAGTGGCACCTGGGTGGCACAGCAAACTTCAATCCTATTAGGCGCGGTTTCGATGAATTCTACGGGTTCCTTCACGAAGGCCATTACTTCGTGCCTCCTCCGTACAAAGGAGTTACCACCTGGCTCCGCCGCAAGACACTTCCGGGTGGCGGTTCCGGCCGATTGATTTCACCTGATGGCAAGTTGATCTACTCAACGCATATGGGCAACACCGAACCCGACTATGATGCTGATAACCCTATCCTAAGGGCAGGCCAGCCGGTTGAAGAACATACCTATCTCACTGACGCCATTACTCGGGAATCACTCTCATTCATTGATCGAAACGCCAATGTCCCCTTCTTCCTTTACGTGCCTTACAACGCCGTTCATAGCCCTCTACAAGGAGCTGATGCGTACATGAAAAAGTTCGGGCATATCAAGGATATCCAACGCCGTATTTTTGCCGCGATGCTGTCCAACATGGACGACAGTGTCGGCGCAATCCTGAAAAAACTCCGGGCAAAAAATCTGGAGGAGAATACCCTGATCTTTTTCCTTAGCGACAATGGCGGCCCCACCCGTGAACTCACTTCCAGCAACGCCCCGTTACGTGAAGGTAAAGGAACCGTTTACGAAGGAGGAGTTCGCGTTCCTTTTTTAATGCAGTGGAAAGGAACCGTTCCCAAAGGGCAGACATACGATAAACCCGTCATCTCATTGGACATCTTTGCCACGAGCACGGCCCTGGCGAAGGCCGAGGTAAAACGTCCTCTGGATGGAGTAAATATTATCCCTTACCTCACGGGCCCAAAAAAAGGTATCCCTCACCAAACACTATATTGGCGATTAGGCAACCGTACGGCCATACGACACGGTGATTGGAAATTACTGCGCAATCCTAAGCGCGGAAAGAAATCAGCTTGGGAGTTGTATAATCTGACTGAAGATGTGTCTGAGGAAAAAGACCTCGCTACTATACGTACGGACAAAGTAGATGAACTTCTTGCCCAATGGGAAAAGTTGAACGCGAAGATGATCGATCCCATTTGGCAACCGAACCGGAAATGAGTCTTCCAAAAATAGCCGTCACTATGGGAGACCCGGCCGGCATCGGCCCAGAGGTGTGTCTGCATCTTTTGCAAAACAAGGAAGTAGCCGAGCAGTGTGTGCCGATTATCTTTGGCGACAAGGTGGTGCTGGAACAGGCCGCTGACCAATGCAGTTTGCCAAAGCCGAAGAAATATGTCGGCGGTTTGGCGGAGGCGGATGGGCCATGTGTTTTGGATATTGGCGCAATTGGGCTTGGGGATTTTGAAACGGGCAAGGTCAATGCCGCCACGGGACGGGCAGGGTTTGCTTATGCGGAGAACGCCATCGATGCCGCGCTCGGCGGGCAAGTGGCGGGTGTGACGACGGGGCCGCTTAATAAAGAGGCACTGCGCGCGGCGGGGATTTCCTTTCCGGGGCACACAGAAATTTTCGCGGAGAAAACACACGCGCAGCGGTTTTGTATGATGCAATACTCGAGCGAAGTGCGCTGTGTGTTTGCGACCACGCACGTGCCGTATTCTGAAGTACCCGCGTTGTTGACGAAGGAGCGCATTCTCGATGTGCTCGAGCTGGGCGCGCAGGCGATGCGGCGCATTCGTGGGCACGAACCGAAGATCGGCGTGCTTGGGCTCAACCCGCACGCGGGCGAGCATGGCCTGTTTGGCGATGAAGAGGCGCGCATCATCACCCCCGCCATCGATGCCGCTCGCAAAAAGGGCTTTGATGTCGAAGGCCCCATCCCGCCCGACACCGCTTTCATCCCCGCCAAACGCCGCGCCACGGATTTTTTCGTGTGTATGTACCACGACCAAGGCCACATCCCGCTCAAGGCATTGGCCTTCGACAATGCCGTGAACACCACCCTCGGCCTCCCCATCATCCGCACCTCCGTCGACCACGGCACGGCCCTCGACATCGCCGGCCAAGGCAAAGCCAACCCGGGCAGCTTGTTCGAGGCGGTGAAGTTGGCGGTGAAATTGGCCTGCACTGGGCATTGAACCGCCTTGGATCTTCCCGGATTGTGCGCATCAGAAGACGGCCCGCGGGTCTTCCTGAAACCGGGCAGTTATGATTGGCCCGATTCGGTTTGGCCTGCGGGCGGTTAAAGGCTAGATTAGCGGCGATGCGATTTTGTTTTTTGATTGGCGTATTGGCGGCGTTTGCGGAGTTTGAAGTGGCGGCGGCGTTTGTGGTGAAGCCGCTGACGGAGGCGCAGGCGCGGGAGTACAAGCTGGACTCGGGCTTTTACAAAAAGGCGACGGAGGTGCAGGGGATATTGATCGTCACTTCGGGGTACGTGGCGGATGTGGCGCATCGGGAGACGGCGCACCAGTTCGACATGCTGATGCGCGCGGTGAAGCCGGAGATCGCCGAGCGCCTTCGCAAGAAGCGCGTGTTGTGCCTGTTGATCGGCCACAACGAACTGACCTCGCAGCTGCCGCAGTTTGCCACGGACAAGACGGGCAAGGAGCTGGATTTTTACAACTGGCGCCGGCGCGGATTTCTCACGCGCATTGGCACGCGGTCCACGGTGGTGTTCGCGGAGGAGGACGTGATGGAGTACGCGGGCGGCATGCGGCTGGAGAGTATTTTGGTGCATGAGTTTGGCCACGTGGTGCACGGTGTGGGATTTGACGCGGCGCTGCAGAAGCGGTTGACGGCGACCTTCGAAAACGTAGCCAAGACGGGCATCTGGAATGACGGCCGCGCGGCGCAGCGATTTCGCCGCGTGACCAGCAAGAAACCGGTGAGCTTGCTGGCGGAATTGCAAAAGTGGTTTCCGGAGGA
>CAUZWB010000337.1:0-3426 GCA_963583525.1 Verrucomicrobiia bacterium
GTCCAGGGTTTTCCTACGTTCTTATTACTCGATGCCAACGGCAAAGAACTCCACCGCATTGAAGGCTACGAAAATGAAGATGTCCTCGTGTGGGTGGGCAGGTTAAAAAAGAAGCTCAAATCTGATGATGAATAAATTCATTTTTTATACCATCGTGCTATTCGGTGCCGTGGCATGTGACAATTCAAATCCTCCAGAGCCCGACACTTCAAACGGCGGGAAGATCAATCCGGCAAACGCACTTTCGAATCCGCACCAATCACCCGAGGAATTGGCGCGCAGGTTTCACGAATCACTCTCCGCCAACAACGCCATTCAAATGATGCACCTCTCCATGCTCGGCGCGCCCACAAATGCATGGATGGATTTCACCGGAAAAATGTATCAGCACTCCAGTACGTTGGTAGCGAAAAATCTTGCCGACCTCCAATCCGCCAAGCCACGCGACCAGCGCACTGAAGCCGAGCAAACACGCATTTTCGATCTCATGGCTCAACGCCGCCAAATGGATATCGCCTTCACCAACAACCTCAAACGACTGACCGTTGAGTTGCCCAATATGCGCGAACAATTTCTGCAACGCGGCTTTCTCGATGTGGTGCTGCAATTCAAAAATGCCGGACTGGATCCCGCGCAGCTCACGGTTTCGCGCGTGGACACGTCAACACTCTCCGACAAATATCAGGGCATCGATATGCGCGGTGGGCCGCTGACGGTTTGGTTTGCCAAAGGCACAACGCCGCTGGACATCACCCTCACCCTCGTCGTCGCCAAGGTATCAGATCACGGCTGGGTGTTCGTGAAGGATCCCAAAGTAAACATCCCCCCCGTGCAAGGCCCGGTGCCGAAGCCGAGCCCGTAATGTCACCCCGGCTACAACACCAAATAATCTCGCCCCACGCACATGCCCACGTTATAGCCTTCGTCCGTGAGTGACACCTCCCCCAACTGGACCCCCGCCTCGTGGCGCGCCCGGCCCATTCAGCAGCAGCCGCCGTGGCCCGATGATGGCGCATTGCACACCGCACTGGACGTAGTGCGCGCACTGCCGCCCTTGGTGAACCACGGCGAAGTCGATGCCCTCCGCGCCCACCTCGCCGAGGCCGCGCGCGGCAAAGCGTTTCTGTTGCAGGGCGGCGATTGCGCCGAGCGTTTTGCCGACTGCACCAAAACTGCCATCGAGGCGAAGCTGAAAATTTTGTTACAAATGTCCCTCGTCCTCACGTGGGGCGCGCGCATCCCAGTCATCCGCGTGGGCCGCATGGCGGGGCAGTTTGCCAAACCGCGCAGCAGCAATACCGAGATCATCGACGGTACCGAAATGCCGAGCTACCGCGGCGACAACGTAAACGCCATCACGCCCGACCTCGCCGCGCGCCAGCCCGATCCTCAGCGGCTGGTGAAGGCCTACCATCTTTCCGCCGCCACGCTGAATTACGCGCGTGCGTTGGTGGATGGCGGCTTTGCTGATTTGCATCACCCGCAACATTGGGACCTCGGCTTCGTGCGCAGCCAATCGCATCGCGCCGAGTACGAAGACATGGTCGAGCGCATCCGCGATGCCATTGATTTTTTGGAATCCACCGGCGTACGCGGCACCGGCGCGCTGCGAACGGTGGAGCTGTTTTCGTCGCACGAAGGATTGCTGCTCGATTACGAGGAAGCGCTCACCGAAAAAGTCGGCGACCGTTACTACAACCTCGGCGCTCATTTTCTCTGGATCGGCGACCGCACGCGCAACCTGGGCGACGCGCATCTCGAATACTTTCGCGGCATCGAAAATCCGATCGGCATTAAAGTCGGCAAACAAATGCAGCCGAACGAATTGGTCGAAATCATCCGCGAAGTGGAACCCGCCAATCGGTCCGGACGCATCACGCTCATCTCCCGCATCGGCGCGGCCGACGTGCGCGAGGCGTTGCCGCCACTCATCGCCGCCGTGCGCGAGGCGGGCCAAAATGTCGTATGGTCGTGCGATCCAATGCACGGCAACACCACCACCACCGCGGCCGCTGATGGCGGCCTGAAAACGCGCAACTACGATTGCATTCTCGCGGAACTCGAAGCCGCCTTCGAACTCCACGCCGCCGGTGGCAATCAAAGCGGCCAACTCGCCGGCGTGCATTTTGAACTCACCGGCGAGGATGTGACCGAATGCACCGGTGGCCCGCAGGAACTTTCCGAGGCTGATCTCTCGCGCAGTTATGAAACCTACTGCGACCCCCGCCTCAACTACGCCCAAAGCCTCGAACTCGCCCTCCGCATCGCGCAGCGTTTGCAATCCCGCCGCCGGATTGGTTCCCGATGAAACGCACCGCCCTCATCAGCATTATCGTGCTCAGCAGCCTCGCCTGTCTTTGGCTGCTCCTCGCGTGGCTCAGCAAAACAAACACCAACTACCAACCCGCCGACACCAACAGCCCGCCTCCCGTACCGACTGCGGTGTATCAGCCGCACAGTTTCACTGCGGGCGAAGTGGCCACGTACAAAATCAAACTCGCCGGCATCACGCTGGGCAAATGCACTTTCCGCGCAGATCTGCTCGATGACAATGGCACTGCCCAATGGCGCTTCACGCTGAAAGGCGGCGCGGCTGGCGGCCTCGTGCGATACGATTCCACTTCAATTGTGAACGCCTCTTTTAATCACTCCATTTCATATCACACCGTGCAAAAAGACGCCGCATCGCGCACGGTGGAATTGGCCTTTGATGAAAAAACCCTGAAAGTCAAACGCCGCCTCAATGGCAATTCCGATGGCGAGGCGGACACCAAACCGAACACGCTCGACCCCATCAGCGTGATCTTTAAATTCCGCGAACTGGACCTCACCAATCCCGGCACCGTGGCCAGTTTTGTGAGCGACGGCAAAGGCACGTTCCCCGTAAAAGTGAATGTGGTCGGCCCGCAAAAAATCAAAATCGGAGACCGCGAGTTTGATGCTATTCTCGTCGAGCCCGACCTCGGCAACCTCCGCGGCGTCTTCAACAAAGACCCGGAAGCGAAACTGCAAATCTGGCTCAGCGCCAAAGCTGATCGCGTCCCCCTTCGCATCCGCACCAAAATCGGCCGGGGCAACTTCATCACCGAATTGGAAAATTACACGCGGCCCGAGTGAAGACACGGATTTCACCGATTACCACGGATGAAAACCCAAGAAACAATCCGTGTGAATCGGTGAAATCCGTGTCTAAAAAACTACCTCCCCATCAAGCCGCCCAGACCGCCCAAGCCGCCGCCGCCCATTTTGGCTAGCATCTTTTGCATCTTACCCATCTTTTTCATCATCTGCTGCATCTCAAAAAATTTGTTGAGCACGCCGTTCAGTTCAGAAACTTTCACGCCCGTGCCCGTGGCAATGCGTTTGCGTCGACTGGCGTTTAGGATATTTGGGTTGCGGCGTTCCTGATGGGTCATCGCGCAAATG
>CAUZWB010000338.1:0-3401 GCA_963583525.1 Verrucomicrobiia bacterium
CAAACACTCGTGACCGTTTTCCGATTCTCCCTCGCGCGCGCCGGAAAGCGGTAGCACTTTCATCCCCTCGAACCGTCCGATGCCGTGCTGCACGTGCACCACGAAATCGCCCTCTTCTATTTCCGTAAAATTAATATCAAACGCCGAACGCATCGCCGAGCCGTGACGGCTCTTGAGCCGACGCGGGCGTTGCACTTTGTAGCGGCCGAAAATTTCCGCATCACTCACCACTACCCATTTGCCGGCCGGAAACAAAAAGCCACGACTCAACGCGCCCTGCGCAATCTCCAACGCGCCGCCATCTTCAGCAAAACCATACTCGCGCCAAAGTTCCTCCAAGCGCTGCTGCTCGCCCTCGTTATTGCACAGCACCACCACCGAATGATCCTGCCTCCGCCAGCGGTGAAGCTGCGCAAAAAATTCGCGCCGCTGCGCTTCCACCACTTGCGGCTCCACCGCGCGCTGATCCATCGAACGAAACGCCTCGAGGCTGTGAATTTCCAACGTGAGGTCGGCGGCTTCATCAGCCAGTTCGTGCAGTTCCACACACGAAAGATTGCGATCATCGATGCGAGCGAGCAGCGTCGTCCACTCCACGTGAAACGCATCGCCCGGGGGAATCTCCATCACCTTCTCCGCTGCGGCCTCGGTGAGAGCATCGGGATTGCAGAAAAGCAAAATGGCGTCGTCGGGCAAATGATCAAGCAACGTGGCGCGCGATTTATCTTTGAGATCACGCAGTAAACCCATTTCGCCGCCGGGCGCGAAGGTGGCGCTGTCGATTTTCTCGCGCGAAACTTGGCTGAGCGGATTGAAGTAACGCAGCGATTCCAGTTCGTTACCAAAAAATTCGCAACGCACCGGCCACGGCGTGGTAAACGGAAACACATCCACGATGCCGCCGCGCAGGGAAATTTCCCCGCGCGCGGTGACTTGCGCTTCGGGCTCGTACCCTTGCGCCTCCAGCCATTCGATGAAGTCCAGCGGATCCAGCCGCTCGCCCAGCCGCAGCGTGCGGGTGCGATGAGTAATCTCCGTAGGCGGCAGCGTGCACTGCATCAGCGCGGCCACGGTGGTGGTGATGACGGGGGCAGTGTTTTCGGCAAGCGATCGGAGCGCTTGCAACGTCTCAAGCCGTTCGCTGATGGCGTCGGCGTGGGGGAGTTTGTTTTCGTGCGGCAGCACTTCCCAATCGGGATAAAACCGCGCGGGCGCTTCCACCTCCATCAGCCGCAGCCACGTTTCCAAATCCTGCTGCAGCGTTTCCTGAAACTTAAGCTTGGCGACCACGAGCACCACCGTGCGGCCGGTGCGCGCGCGCAATTCGGCGGCTAAGTGCGCCCAGCCCGCCGCGTCCACGCCCGCGCAAGACACAGCGCCGCCCGCCACCACAGCCTCCCACAGGGCGTGACCCGAAGGTGTGGCGGAAATCTGATTGAACAATTTTGCTCGCCCACTCATCCAAGGAAAGCGGCGCACAGCTATGCACGCACGACGCTGGCGGTCAAGCGCGCCCCGAATTTATCCAAGGTAACCCTTTCCAACTTAAACGCGTCAAGAAGTCAGAAGTTGTTTTTATAAAATGAAAATTATTGTCGCCATTATTGCAGTCGCCACAGTTTCCATCGCGGGAACGTATGTCATCGTCTCCGGCCAGAAAACCGTGGACCGCGAAGAGCGCACGGATTCAGCCGACCAAAAACACGAGGAACAACTCGCCAGTTTGCGCTCCGAACTGAACGCCGCCAAAGCGCGCAAACCTGAAGTCATCGTGCAGGAAGTGGTGGTGCCCGGCGCGGCCACGGGATCGGCACGGGAAGTTTTAGAATATTTGAAGCAGATTGATCTCTCAAACGAAGACCGCCGCTCGAACAACACAGACGCGCACCGCATCCAAGTGCGGCAGGTCATTCGCCAGTTTGAGGAGCTCACCTCAATGGGCACACAAGCGCTCCCGGCCATCGAAAATTTCCTCAAACAAAACGTGGACCTCGAGTATCGCGAGAACACCCCCGAAATTATCTCAGGCGTCTGGATGGAGGGCCGGATTTATCCCGACCCCATTTTCCCACCCAGCCTTCGCATTGGTTTGCTGAACACCGTGCGCCACATTGGCAAGCGCGATGCCAACGCCATCCCCGCCGCCGAACACGCGCTACTAAACGTTCTCAAAATAACTTGGCGCGCCGTCGAGGTGGCTTACATCGCCAAGGCGCTTGAGAATCTTTCGCCCGAAGTCCACAAGGAAACTTACCTGCTCGCCACGCGCGATTTGCTTTCGCTACCCATCCGCGAGGAAGGCCGCGAGGTTTCATTTCTCGACCGCCAAAACCGCGGGATGCTGTTCAACATTTTGCGCGAACACAAAGACACCCGCTTCGTCGACCAAGCCAAAACCCAACTCGTCCGCACCGGCAAACGACGCCAACGCGATGGCAAAGAAGTTGAGTTCACGTATATCGATCGCTCCGTGCTCGGCTACCTCACCGGCGTGCTCGGCTCCAAAGCGATGCCCATCCTCGCCAATCTTTACGACAACCCCGACTTGGACGACCGCAACCGCAGCAGCATCCGGCAGGTTGCCGCCAAATACGTGGGCATCAGCGAGGACGCCAACATCATCATCAACAAGCGCATGGTCGAAAGCTTTCAAATGCTCGCCTCTCAGGATTCCGATCCCAACAAACAAAAACGCAGTCGCCTCGACGGTTTACGCAACGTCCAATATTACCTCGGCCGCCTCGGCGAAGGCCGCAATGTGCCCGCTGAAACCCTTCAAGCCCGCAAACAATATCTCTCCACCCTCCGCGTGCAAACACAGGACAAAGAAGTGCTCGTGTGGATGGATCGCGTCGACCAACGGCTCATCGATATGAGCGACCCCGAAAAAGCCAAAAAACTCGACGGCCGTTTCGACCCCCGCCGCGCACCGCGCAAGCGCTAAACTGCTTCCGGCTGTTCAACCGCGCGCGCGGATGCTAACCTCCGCGCGTTGAATAATCAGAATCCCATCATCGCCGCGTTGGACGTGCCCGACGCCGCCCGCGCACTGGCGCTCGCTGAACAACTCGCCCCCGCCGTCGGCGCATTCAAAATCGGCAAAGAACTCTTCGTCGCCGAAGGGCCCGACATCGTCCGCCGCGTGCGCAACACCGGCGCGAGCGTGTTCCTCGATCTCAAATTTCACGACATCCCCAACACCGTCGCCAAAGCCGTCGCCAGCGCCGCGCGGCTCGATGTCCAAATGCTCACCGTCCACGCCAGCGGCGGAACCCAAATGCTCCGCGCCGCCCAAGCCGCCGCCGATGAAGCGGCCAACACCCCCCTCATCCTCGGCGTCACCGTCCTCACCAGCATGGACAAAAGTGATTTGGAAGAACTCGGCATCCAAAAAAATCCCG
>CAUZWB010000339.1:0-3400 GCA_963583525.1 Verrucomicrobiia bacterium
ATTACGCAGCGAAAATTGGTTTAATAACCCGGGCAATCCCGGCATGACCGCGATTTATGCGGAACGCTATCTAAACTTCGGGATGACGCTCGATGAATTACAATCCGGGAGGCCCATCATTGGCATTGCTCAAACCGGCAGCGATCTCACGCCGTGCAATCGTGTTCACTTGCAAACCGCCGAGCGCGCTGCTGCGGGGATTAGAGATGCCGGTGGCGTGCCCTTGATTTTTCCGGTGCATCCCATTCAGGAAAGTTGCCGCCGCCCCACGGCTGCCCTGGATCGTAATCTGGCTTATCTCGGTTTGGTGGAAATTTTGCACGGGTATCCGCTGGATGGGGTCGTGCTGACCACCGCCTGTGACAAGACCACACCCGCTCTGTTAATGGCCGCGGCGACGACGGATCTCCCGGCCATCGTGTTGAGCGGCGGGCCGATGCTGGATGGATGGCATAAGGGGGAGTTGGCCGGTTCCGGGACTATGATTTGGGAGGGGCGCAAAGAATGTGCCGAAGGAAAGATCAGCTATGACGAGTTTATGGAACAGGTGGCGGCCTCCTCCCCAAGTGTCGGGCATTGCAATACGATGGGCACGGCGCTCTCCATGAATTCGTTAGCCGAGGCGTTGGGCATGTCACTGCCCGGTTGCGCCGCAATCCCCGCGGCATACCGCGAACGGATGCAGATGGCTTACGCAACCGGCGTGCGTATCGTGGCCATGGTGAGGGAAGATTTGCGCCCGTCACAAATTTTAACACGAGAGGCGTTTGAAAATGCAATTGTGATGAACACGGCGATTGGGGGATCGACCAATTGCCCCATTCATCTCAATGCCATTGCACGGCATATCGGCGTGCCGCTGGATCTCGCTGACTGGCAAACGGTGGGTTATGATGTGCCACTTTTAGTCAACTGCCAACCGGCGGGAACCTATCTCGGCGAAGCATTCTATCGAGCGGGCGGCATGCCCGCTGTGGCCCGGGAATTGATTGAGGCAGGGCGCATCCATACCGGGGCAATGACGGTGAGCGGGCAGACGATTGGAGAAAATTATTCCGAAGTGCCGCCGCCGGATCGAGAGGTGATTTTTGCATACGATAAGCCAATGCAGGAGCAGGCGGGTTTTCTGGTGCTGTCGGGCAATCTTTTTGACGGGGCACTGATCAAGACCTGCGTCATTAGTGACAGCTTCCGTGAGCGGTATCTTTCCGCGCCCGGCGAAGAAAATTGTTTCACCGTCCGTGCCGTGGTGTTTGAAGGGCCGGAAGATTATCATGCGCGAATCGACGACCCCGCTCTGGAAATCGATGATCGTTGTATGTTGGTCGTTCGGGGGTGCGGTCCGGTGGGGTATCCCGGCTCGGCGGAAGTGGTTAACATGCAACCCCCGGCGGCACTCATTAAGCAGGGCATTCGCACGCTCCCCACATTGGGCGATGGTCGGCAAAGCGGGACTGCCGCGAGCCCGAGCATTTTAAATGTATCACCGGAATCAGCCACCGGCGGAAATCTGGCGCTGCTTCAAACGGGCGATGAAATTTGTGTGGATCTGAATCAATGTACCGTTGAGCTGCTGGTGGACAAGGCGGAAATGGCCAAGCGCCGCGAAGAGTATAAAGCCAGTGATCTTGAACACCAGACGCCCTGGCAGGAATTGTACCGCGCAAATGTCGGACAGCTTTCGACCGGTGGGTGTTTGGAGTTAGCCACGAAATATCATTGTGTCAGCAAATGTATCGCGCGCCACAACCATTAAAAAAGGCCCGGAATTCCGGGCCTTGGGAAGCTGGTCTACGTTATCATTTCCAGTTATCCGAACAGCTTTAACTGTGCCTCGGCTTTAACGAGTTCGCGGGGTTGGTTGAGGTGATTGTGCACGATCGTGCCGGGGTGGATGCCGAAGGCGTGATAAATGGTGGCCAGCAGCTCGGTGGGGTGGATGGGGTCGGTGTCGGGGGCACTGCCGGTTTTGTCAGATTGGCCAAACACATTACCACGCTTGATGCCCGCGCCGGCGATGACACCGGTGTAGCAGTAAGGCCAGTGGTCGCGGCCGGTGGCTGAGTTGTTATTGCCGCTGGTGGAAAGTCCCTTTTGTGGGCTGCGGCCAAATTCACCGACGCACAGCACAAGCGTGTCATCAAGCAAGCCGCGCTCATCCATATCGGTCAATAGCCCGCTGAGGCCGCGATCGAGCATGGGGGCGGATTGAGTTTTCATTCGCTTCTCAAGGCCCTGATGAACGTCCCACGAGTGGTTATCGCTGTTGGCGACTTTGGGCCAGACGACTTCCACCACGCGCGTGCCGGCTTCCACAAGGCGACGGGCGAGCAGGCAGCTTTGGCCAAAGGTATTGCGGCCGTAGAGGTCGCGGGTTTTGTCTTTCTCCTGTTTGAGATCAAACGCGTTGCGGGCACGGCCGCTCACGATGAGATTAAGTGCCTGATCGTAATATTCGTTGAGGTTGAACTTGGCGACTGCCTTGTCGATGTCGGGCATCGCTTCGTTGATGGAATCGCGCAGGCGCGCGCGGCGGCGCAGGCGGTGGCTGAATACCTCGGGTCGCATCTTGAGGTCATCGATTTTTATTCTGTCCATCTTGCCCATATCCATATCACCGCCGGCGGGATATAGCGTGTAGGGATCGTACGCCTTGCCGAGGAATCCGGCGGAGCCGCCTTTGCCGATCACATTGCTTTCCTGCAACGGGCGCGGCAGCATCACGAAGGGCAGCATCGGTTCTTCCTGCGGTTGGAGCCGCGTGATGTTGGAGCCGAAGTTTGGGAAATCCTTGGGGCTGGGCGGCTCAAGCTGGCCGGACGGGCTCACCTTGTCGGTCGTGTAACCGGTCATCATTTGGTAAATGGCCGCGGTGTGATTGAACAACCCGTTAGGCGTGTAACTCACCGAACGCATCATCGTGAATTTGTCGTTCACCTTGGCGAGGTTCGGCAGCAGCTCAGTGAAATTGACGCCGGGGATTTTTGTTTTGATCGGCGCGAACACGCTCTTCACATTGGTGGGCGCATTGGGCTTGGGATCCCACAAATCGAGATGGCTTGGGCCGCCTTGCAGATAAATCAGGATCACACTCTTCGCCTTACCCCAGCCGGGGCCGCCGCCTTTTTTGTCCTTTGCCTGAGCCTGCATTTCGAGCATCCCGCCGAGCGAGAGCCCGAGCATACATGAGCCGCCCACGCGCAGCACATCGCGCCGCGTCATGCCGAGGTGAGAGTCGCACAAATCTTTTCCGCGTTGTCCGGGTATTCTAATCATAGTTTGTTCCTTCGATTGTTTTGAGAGTAACGGTTTTTTGGGTTTTGTCGAGTGCTAGTGATTAAATAAAAATGCCGGGCTGTTGATGAGAGCCCAGGCGATGTCCTGGGCGCCGATGAGGCGT
>CAUZWB010000340.1:0-3399 GCA_963583525.1 Verrucomicrobiia bacterium
GCTCCGCGCCAAAACGCTGCGCGTATACGACAGCAGCACCAATCTTGTGGCGCAGTTCCCCTGCTCCATCGCCACGCGCGTGGCCAATCGCCCCGTCGGCCGATTGGCCATCACCGCCGTGGCGCATCCGGCCAATTACACATTTAATCCTACGCGCTTTCCCAACACCCCCGAAGCCCTCGCCGGCAGCGGATCGCTCAGCATCCCGCCCGGCCCGAACAATCCCATCGGCACCGCGTGGTTCAGCCTCAGCCAACCCGGCTACGGCATCCACGGCTCGCCCGACCCGGAAAAAATCGGCCGCACCACATCGCTCGGCTGCTTCCGTCTTGCGAACTGGAATACGGAACGGTTGTTGAAATTAGTGCGCGTGGGGACAAGTGTTTTGGTGGAGTAAGAGAATCGAGTGAGTAGGGAACAGAGAGTAGAAGAAACCAAAACCCCTACTCCCTATTCCCCACTCCCTCCCCTACCTTCTCATCCATTCCCGCAGCGGATTATTCCTCAACAAATCGGAAACCAATTCGTTGAGGCGAGCCGCTTTTTGTTCTTCCACGCGCAGCACTTGCACGGCGGTGGCGAGCAACACCACGAGCAGCGCGGTGAAGTAAATGCTGAATTGATTCCATTCGAGGCCGAGCCAGTTCACTTTCACGCCGGTGAGCGCGTCGATGAGGATGCCCCAGAGGATTGGAAAAATGCCGACGGCGAGGCTGCCCACCACTGAGTAGAGTGCGAAGAAATGACTCTTGCCCAGCTCCGGCACCGTGGCCATGGCGAGCTTGGTGAGGCTCATATAAAATGTGCAGAAGCCGAAGCCCATCACAAAGTACACGGCGCACACCCACTCGAAACGCACGGGGATTTTGCCGCCGCTCATTCCAATCCACATCGCCATCACCAGCCCCAAAATGCCGAGCGCGAGAAACATCAGCGGCCGACTGCCCAGCCGATCCAGTCGTGAATACAAAAACCACAAGGTAATCAGGCCGCCCACAAATTTGGCGGCGCTGGCGTAGAGCACGCGGTCATCCGGAAGCGCGCCTTCGCCGGTCTTGAGAAATTTCACGATAAAGCCCAGTAGCCCGCCCATAAAAATTGCCCAGATAAAACTCACCCACAACAGTTTGCGAAACGGTTGATGCCGGATGATCTCGCGCCACTTTACCGGTTGTTTGCTTTGGGCATCTTCTTCGGCCACAGGCGCATCGGGCACGCGATGAACGAACCATAAACTCACTAACCCCATCACGAAACTAAACGCAAAAAGCGCGGCAAACTGATGTGGCACGGCGTCGCGCCCAAGATACATCGCCGCCAGCATCAGCGCGAAGAAACTGCCAATATTGTTGGCCGCCGACTCGCGCGTGAGATAGCGCCCGCGCACGCGTTCGGGAATGATGCCGGTGATCCACGGAAACCACGCCGTGCTCGCAATGCCGCGAATGAGATTGAAACAAAACAGCGCGCCAATAATGAGCGCCAATTGACTCTGAGGATTGATGTGCCCATCCAGCAGCGGCACGGCCACCAACGGCAAAATAAAAATCAACCGCAACGTCCAGCCCACCGTGATCGAGCGCTTGTACCCAAACCGGCCCACGTGATCGGCGGCGGGGATTTGGAAAATCACCATCAATGGTGTGATGCCCGCGATGAGCCCGATGACCGTCGCACTGGCGCCCAGACTTTCCGCATACAAAATGATGGGGCTATCCATCACAATTATACACGAGACAAAGTTGAAAAAGAAAAACACAAAGAGGTAGTTAACCCCTTTGGGAAATCCAGAATTGTCTCCCGCCGCGCTCAAGCGGATTTTTCGGAAGGCGAAGCCGTGTATTCAGCGGGCAAAAATGAAAGCAATAAACCCGCGCCCACCAGCGCGATTCCGAGGTAGCTGAGGAAGCCACTCGTCCAGAGCGAGCCCAAATGCAGCAGCAAACCGAGGCCCATCATCACCGCAACGATTTTGGCGATGGGCGCATTGTATTCTTTACTCAAATTCGCTCCGCTCATCCAATTGCGCAGCGGTTGGCGCGCGACCAGCATGAAGAGCACTTGCGTGATAGCAAACCAACGCAGCGTGTTGAACGCCTCATCCATAAATCCGTAACTGTGCAGGCCGATGCCGAGCATATTTACGCCAAACCACGACCACGCCGTGACAATGTTTCCGAAGAGCGCCAACACGATCAACCCGCGATCGCGCACCAAGCCGCCCCAGCGACAATGCAAAATGATGGCATTCCAAACCACAATCATCAGTGCGCCGTTTTCCTTGGTGTCCCAACCCCAGAACCGCCCCCATGATTGATCCGCCCAAATGCCGCCGAGCACCGTGCCTACGAAGCTGAAGAGCGTGGCGAAGCACACAATGCCGTACACCATCCGTGCGAGGCCCTTGGCGGTTTCGCTTTCCAGTGAAGGCGTGAACACGCCGCGCAACACGTACACCAACGCGAGGAATCCCGCGAGGAATGTGGCCGCGTAGCCGATGGTGATGCACACCACGTGCGTGGCCAGCCAGAAATTGGTGTCCAACACCGCGCGCATCATTTCCATAGTGTCGCCTTCCTTGGAAAGATGGGCGGCGATGATGAGCGTGGAAAATCCAATCAACGCCGCGACGCAACTGCCGATGCCGTTGCGATAAATGCGTTCCAAAATCCAGCCGAGCAACACCGCGCCCCAACCGACAAATATGGCGGAGGAATACAGATTGGTCACCGGCGGGCGGCCTTCGAGCACCATCCGGAAAATCAATCCGGCGGTGTGCAGCACCAGCGCGAGGCCGATTAAATAAAAGGCGGTGTTCGATAATCCGCGCGACATTTTCAGCCACGAGAAACACGCGAGCAACAGTGCGATAACATAAAGCCCCTGTGCGCGAGCGAAGGGTGCGAAGGTGTTGAAGAAATGCTCGTCGCTGCCTTTTTTCACATCGATGGCGAATCCATTTTCGCTCAGCCAATCGCTGTGCTTTTGCACGGCGGCGTTGAATGCCTCCGGTTTGTCGCCCACATACGTGCTGCTCATTTCGGCGTAATGATGCGCGGGCGGCGGCAGTTTGTTTTCCGGAATGCCCGCGAGAATGGCGTCAGCCGTCTTGTGCCAATCAAAGGGTTCCCAGTTTGGGTCAGGTGAATACACTTCACGCAGGCGAATTATTTTCACGGCAAACTCCAGCACGGCCTTGGCTTCGGCATCCGTCCACGCGGCGTTTGTCGGGTTGGCCAATTTGGAATCGCGCACGGCACCGACCAATTCATCGAGCATCGTTTCCCACTTTAAATTTTCCCAATGGCCCAAATCGCTGGGCAACGCGTAGGCCTTGGGTTTGCCCTCGAGCACAGCAATCACAGAAGCTTCCCATTGGTGCGCATCCCACTTGGGATC
>CAUZWB010000341.1:0-3389 GCA_963583525.1 Verrucomicrobiia bacterium
TATGGCCCTGGTGATCTTCGCCGGGAGCCTCTCCATTGAAACCCACGCTCAAGAAACAAACGCGCCTGCAGAGATGCAGGAGACGCCTGCAGAGGCGCCTGCAGCAACCTATGATGGTCTTGTGCCAAGCGAATATCTGCAAGCCGGTGGTGATTCCGGCGACACCGCCTGGATGATTGTTGCCACCGCGCTGGTGTTGCTGATGACCATCCCTGGCCTTTCGCTCTTTTACGGGGGCCTCGCTCGAAGGAAAAATATCCTTTCCGTGCTGGTCCAGTGTTTTGCCGTCACGGCGCTGATGTCATTGCTCTGGGTGATCTACGGATATTCCTTTGCCTCATCGGGGGATGGAAAGTTGTTCGGAGATTTTTCCAAACTTTTTCTCAAAGGGCTAACCACCGGCTCGATGAGCGATACTATTCCAGAATCCGTCTTTGTGACGTTTCAAATGACCTTCGCCATCATCACCCCGGCACTCATTGTGGGTGCCTTTGCTGAGCGTATGAAATTTAGCGCGGTGATGATTTTCTTAGTTATTTGGTTCACCTTTTCCTACTGCCCAATTTGGCACATGGTTTGGGGTGGCGGTTATTTGGCCACCACTTGGGAAGCAATTGATTTTGCCGGAGGCACGGTCGTTCACATCAACGCCGGCGTGGCCGCGCTCGTTGCGTGCATCATGCTCGGCAAACGCAAAGGCTATCCGGATAGTCCCATGCCGCCGCACAACGTACCTTTCGTGCTGATTGGCGCGGCACTATTGTGGGTCGGCTGGTTTGGCTTTAATGCTGGAAGTGCTTTGACAGCAGGCGGCCAGGCCGGCATGGCACAACTCGTGACGCAAGTGGCCACTGCCGCCGCCGCGTTTACGTGGATGATGATTGAATGGTGCAGCAAAGGTAAACCCACCGCGATTGGTTTGGCCACCGGTGCGGTTGCTGGTCTTGTGGCCATTACTCCTGCGTCCGGCACTGTGGGGCCAATGGCGGCGATCGCCATTGGTGTCGCGGCGGGCTTGGTCTGTTATTGGGCCGCCACCTCGCTCAAGAAAAAGCTGGGGTATGACGACAGCTTCGATGTCTTCGGCGTTCATGGCGTGGGTGGCATTGTTGGCGCATTGCTCACCGGCGTATTCGCCTTTTCTGATGAAGGCCGCGAGATCATCAAAAACCAGTTTACTGGTCAGCTGATGAGTGTGTTGGTGACCGTTATTTGGAGTGCGGTGGTAACATTTATCGCCATCAAAATCGCTGGTGCACTTTGCGGCGGCATTCGGGTTGATGAAGAAACGGAAATGGAAGGGCTTGACGTGAAGGACCATGGTGAGGATGGTTACTCGCTCTAGCCGACTA
Source organism: Verrucomicrobiia bacterium (assembly GCA_963583525.1). Classification (GTDB taxonomy): domain Bacteria; phylum Verrucomicrobiota; class Verrucomicrobiia; order Limisphaerales; family UBA1100; genus JACNJL01. The sequence continues at coordinate 1,353 of CAUZWB010000341.1, forward strand.
GGTTTTCCCTGCCGCTGGCCGCGCCTTGACCGGCGCGGCCAGTTGGCTCGGGAGCGATGGTAATTTTTGGCGAAAGCCGTTTAACACAAAACAGATACAGCAATACACATGAGCAAACATAAGTTGGAATATATCTGGCTCGACGGCTACAAGCCCACGCAGAGCCTCCGCAGTAAAACTCTCGTTCACGAAAATTTCAGCGGTAAGTTGGAAGACGTTAAGGAGTGGTCCTTTGACGGCTCCTCCACCGAACAGGCCGAAGGCAACGATTCGGATTGCCTGCTGAAACCCGTGGCCGTTTATCCAGACCCCGACCGCTTCGGCGGCAATGGCTGGCTCGTGATGTGCGAAGTGCTCAATGCCGACGCCACCCCGCACGAATCCAACGGACGCGCCACGATCGATAACGACAGTGAGGATTTTTGGTTCGGCCTTGAGCAGGAATATACCCTGATCGATACCGACACGAACCTCCCCATCGGTTTTCCGAAAAACGGATTCCCCGGCCCGCAAGGCCCGTTCTATACTTCCGTGGGCGCACGCAACACCGTTGGCCGCGATTTGGTGGACGAACATTTACACCTTTGCCTCGAAGCCGGCCTCAATGTGGAAGGCATCAACGCCGAGGTCATGATGGGCCAATGGGAGTTTCAAATCTTTGCCAAAGGCGCGGCTGATTGCGGCGACCAAATTTGGATGGCCCGCTATCTCCTCGAGCGCACCGGCGAAAAATACGGGGTCGCTGTCGATTGGCATCCTAAGCCCGTCCAAGGCGATTGGAACGGCTCCGGAATGCACGCCAATTTTTCCTGTGGCGAAATGCGTGATCCCGGCGGCGAAGAAATCCACACCAAAATCTGCGAAGAATTTGCGAAAAATATTGAGGAGCACATCGCCGTGTACGGTGCGGATAACGACCATCGCCTCACCGGACTGCATGAAACGCAGGCGATCGATAAATTCAGCTACGGCGTCTCCGATCGCGGCGCCTCCATTCGTGTCCCTGTGGCCACCGTGCAAGAGGGATGGAAAGGGCGCCTCGAAGACCGCCGCCCGGCGTCCAACGGCGACCCCTACAAAATTGCCGCGGTGATCATCAAGACCACCAAAAAAGCACTCGCCTAAATCGCCAACGCCAAAAACGCTAATCAACACATTCCAAGGCCGACGGGTAACCGTCGGCCTTTTTTCTTTGGTCTGATTTGGAAACAGCCCTGTCGTATTTTATCCATCGTCGCAAAATTCCGGCAATCAGATTGAGCGAACAAAAATAATAACAAATTTTCACACCCCAAAATCGGTCATTCAAAAAAACATCGAGATCAGTTGCAGCCTGTGAAATCAGGGTTAAAAATCAACTATGAAAAATTTTCATAGAACCTATGAATTATATGAATGCAAATCATGAACATTTGGCACGCCGTATGCTTTAGGGCGATTGGACAAATACAAACGGATCGTGCCTCCCATCGAGGCCCATTCAACCCACGCAGTAAAATCATGAAAACAATGACTAACCCAATCAAACGCAGCCTCTTGCTTTGGCTGTTCCTAATCGTCCCCCTCGCGGGCTTCACGCCAGGTTTAATGGCGCAAGCAGAAGGCGAAGGTGGCGAACCAAAAACTGAGGCTCCAACGGAGGTTGCTGAACCCACGCAACTGGATAATTATAAAGAGCTGGTAGCGGCTGAAGGAGATGATGCGGAAGCGTTTCCCTTTTTCACCACTTCAATGCTGTGGACAGTTATAGCTGCTGCGTTGGTGTTCCTTATGCACTTGGGCTTCTCCGCACTTGAGGTAGGGCTAACGCGTTCCAAGAACACCGTGAACATCTTGTTCAAGAACCTTTTCATTATTTCCATTGGTCTCATCACCTATGCTATGTTTGGATTTAACACGCATTATCCAGGTGATTTTGGAGGCTGGTTTAGTTGGGGAGGAATGATCGGTGATTTGAATGCCGAGGGGGGATCCACCTTCTCTTACGGTGGTTTGGATCTCTGTATGACCGGCTTTGGAGATTTTATTTTCCAAGCT
>CAUZWB010000342.1:0-3379 GCA_963583525.1 Verrucomicrobiia bacterium
CCGAAGGAAATGAACGCCGAGCAGCAGCGCCGACAATTGGATTTACTGAAGTCGCTCAACCAAAAGCATTTCGCGGACAATCCCCTTGAAGAAGAACTGGCCGCGCGCATTGAAAGTTTTGAACTGGCCTACCGAATGCAAAGTGCCGCGCCCGAGGCATTAGCGGTGGACAAGGAATCGCCTGCCACCCGCGCGCTGTACGGCATGGACGACGCCAAGTGCAAACACTTCGCCGCACAATGTTTAACCGCCCGCCGCATGGTCGAGCGCGGCGTGCGGTTTATCCAAATTTACAGCGGCGGAATGGAGAACCAACGCAGTTGGGATGGTCACAGTGACATTGCGGGGAACCACACGCAGTTTGCCGGCGAAACGGACAAACCGATTGCCGGTTTGTTGGCCGACCTCGCCCAGCGCGGGTTGCTCGATGAAACTCTCGTGGTTTGGGGCGGTGAGTTTGGTCGTCTACCTTTGGCGCAGAAATCCGGCAAGCCCGGTCGCGATCACAATCCGCACGCCTTCACTTATTGGTTGGCGGGCGGCGGCGTGAAAGGCGGCGTAAGCTACGGCGAAACCGACGAGGTCGGCCACAAAGCCGCCGTCAACAAATGCCACGTCAACGATCTGCACGCTACCATGCTGCACTTGATGGGAATGGATCACGAAAAACTAACCTACCGCTACAACGGCCGTGACTTCCGGCTGACCGACGTGGGCGGGAAAGTGATTCGGGACGTGATTGCGTAGAGCCGCCCTACTTAAGCTGCTTCTTTTTCGCGCAGGATTTCTTCGCGGCGTTCTTTGCGGTGGGCTTGGTATTTTTTTAGGCCGATTAACGTGAAGATAAATCCGATGGCACCGATCACCACGCCGAAAACAGCCGCGCCAGCGGCCCAGCCGGCGAGGGCCTGGAAGAGTTCGCCGGAGCTGAAGAGTTGCTTAACTGTGACCCAAATTTCACCTAATGACTTGAGCTTGTCGTCCGCCATAAATCTTGCACCAAAATCCTGCAGCCCGAGGATTTTGCTGCCAAGGATGAAGCTGGGCGGGATGGTGAAGACCGCGAATAGCTTGGCGAAAAAAAATCCGGCGATTGATGCGGCTAGGTGGCCTTTGAGATATTTATTGAGCGGATAAATCAGAAAAAAACCGAGGCCCAGCGTGGGGAAAAAAATCAGCTCCACAAAAATGCCGTAGCCCACGCCGCGGGCCACTTGCGCGGGGGCGCCGTGGGTGCGAAGGATTTTGAAATAATCCAAGCGCGCCAGCCGATAGAGGCGGGTGTACCACGGATGCAGCGGTTTGACGTGGCCGGTGCTCACTTGCCGGTGACCCACGAAAAGATGATCTTCACTTCGTCCTTGGTGACGATGTTTCCGCTGGGCAATTTGGGCGAGGGGGGCTTGATGCCGTAGTCGGTCATCTTAACCGTGATGCTGCCTTTCACGGTGAGCTTGTCGCCAGCGCGCGACACAGTAATCGGCATGCTGATGGGGCGGGTCTTGCCATTGATTTTCAACGTGCCTTTGCTGTCGCATTGGCTGAGCGTACCTTTGGCGGCTTTGACGGTGATCTCGCTGAGGGTGAACTCAATCTTCGAATGCTTCTTCGCGTTCATCGCCGCATGCATCACTTCGTCCATGCGTTTCTTACCACTCTTGAGCGAGCGCACGGGGATGAACACCGTCGCCTTGGCGTCGAGCTTTCCAGGCTTGCCCAGCGCGGCGACGTTGACGTCGATGGTGCCGCCGACCAGTTTGCTTTCGACCTTCCACTTGTGCACGCTGGAATCGCCATCAAGCTTCACGCTGCTGCCGAATTTGGATTTGTATACTTCCGCAACTGCGGGCATCGCAAAGATGAGGCTGATGAGAATGATTATTTTATTCATGATCGGTTTTATAGTTAGACGGTTAAATCTTTTTTTGTGATCTCCACGCGCTTGCGAGTGTTCACGGCTTCATTTGCTTTCAGTGCGATTGTGTTTGCCTGAAAGCCCTCCAGCACATTCGCGGCCGGCAGCAAACTGTTGGTGCCGGCGAGTTGTTCCTCGAGAAATTCCACCACCGTCTCATTGTCCACCTCTCCAAAGGTGTCTATAAGATCCGCCACAGTGGTTTTCACTTGATGGCTATTATAAGCAAACGCCTCGAGGCTGTAAAACAACGGCGTCTGCGTGAAGGCCGATTCCTGATAAAGTTTTTTGCCGCCCTTACCCAGGGTGGTGGCGCCCGCTGCGAGCACGACGCCGGGTTTGCCGTAGTGCGCCTCTTTGCGCGCATACACTTCCCAGCCGATGAGCGGCGCGTCGGCTTCCTTGTACATCCATGCCTGCGAGCCACGCAGCATCACCGCGCTGTTGGTGCCGTGCATCACCTCGTATTCGCCATCGAAAGAGTTGGAGAGTGTCAGCTCTTGCGTCAGTGAAAAACCGTTTTCATACTCATAAACCAGATTAACCGTGTCCGGCACTTGCCGGCCGTCGCGCCATTGGATGGTGCTGCCGAAGCCGCTCACGGCCACGGGCTTGAGGTTGAGAAAATAATTCACCAAGTCCACCTGATGCATCCCCACCTCACCGGCGAGCCCCGGCGAGAGCTGCTTGTTCAGCCGCCAGTTGATGGCCTTCTCGCGCGCGGCATTAGGCGACACGCGGCGCCAACTGGTTTTCTTGTGCCATTGCGTGCGCGCCTGCACCGCCCGGCCAAGAGCGCCCGAGCGCATGAAAGGAAACATAAAATGCCGCTGCGGCTCGCTGCGAAACTGCAGGCCGGCCTGGAAATTTTGCTGCGGATTATCAACCGCCGCCTTGGCGATGGCGCGGGCTTCGGCCACCGTGTGGCCCAACGGCGCTTCGCAGTAAACGTGCTTCCCCGCCTTGAGCGCGGCGAGCACGATTTCTTTGTGCTCGTGCGGTGCGGTGGCGATGATCACGCCCTCCACATTTTTATCCGCCAATAAATCCTGATAATTCGGGTACCCTTTCGTCTTGGGATGATCGCGCTTCGATCGCCGAAGCATCGCGCCGTAGTTGTCGCTAATGGCAACGAGCGGCGCGCTTGGCAGTTGTGCGAGGTTGCGGGCAATCTCCCGTCCTTGCGGGCCGTAGCCGATCAACCCCATCTTCACCGGCGGCGTGGAATCATCCGTGCGCCGCGCGGTGGATTCGCCCCCACTCTCCTGCGCCCGCGCCTCAAACGCCTGCATCATCGCCGCCATCGCGGCCAACGAACTTCCGGTCGAAATAAAGTCGCGCCGATTCACATCTTGTTTTTGCTCACTCATGAAAGGCCGCACAGTGTGGGGAAATCCCCACTGATTGCAAGTCGGGAGGCAGTCGGATACCCTTTTGCCCATGCGGATTTTGCTTTGGGTTTTC
>CAUZWB010000343.1:0-3374 GCA_963583525.1 Verrucomicrobiia bacterium
AGACGGAGGAAGTGGCGACCCACAAACGGCCTTGGGGGTCGAAGTTCATTTGGATGGGCTTGGCGAGGCTGGGATTTTCGGCGAAGAGATTTATTTCGATGCCCGGCATGGTGGTGAACTCCGGGAGTTTTTGAGGATTGAAGGCGACCACCTGTTCGGGTGGTTGCGGCTTGATGGTGGATTTCGGGGCGGTGGCCTGCACTTGAACGGGCTCGGGCAAGGGCAGCGCAGCGGTCTTTTTGGGTGGCTCTTTTTTCAGCGGCGGCAAATCGCGGCGGGCGGCGATTTTCTTTTCCTCAGCGGCGACGAGCGGGTCAAACTTGGGAATCTCCACGGCGTTGTTTCCCTGCTCGTGTTTGCGGAAGCCAAAAATATACGCCATGTTCTGCGGACGCGAGCGGTCGAAGAAGAGTTTGTTTTTGCGACGAATGATTTCGCGCAACGCACCGGCTTGCGGAGTGGCCAATCGCGGATGCGCGGGCACTTCGAGTTGGCGGCAAATTTCGCGCGCGATGGATTCGAACCCTTCGGTGGTGGGGTGGATGCCATTTTTAGTAAGTGGCCGGGCATTCAATTGTCCCGGAGCATCGTAGAGCAGCACGAACGCATCACCCTCTGCCTTGGCCATCGCGCGCAGTTCTTTGGTGTACGCAGCCAGTTGGCGATTGTGCGCGGAAGGTTCGGGCAATCCTCGCCCCAGATTTTCGTGGCGTATCGGCGAGAGCACGACGAATCGCACAGGGGCGCCCACCGCTTTTCGAATCGCGGCCTTCAACGCACGCATATCCCGGCCAAATTGTTCGGGTTGGTTTTCAAACGAGCTGGCCATTCCGTAGCCAAGAAAAACCACCGTCGGTTTCACCAACTCGATTTGTTTTTGCAATTGCTTCCACCCTTCATCGGCAGGCTCGCGGCCCGCCTGCAACAGCGACAATCCCGCGCGCGAAATGCCGCGTGGCGTGTCGCCACTCCAGCCGATATTTCGGAAAACAATGTTCCGTTTCGGCCAAGCCGTGGTGAGCCGCAGCTCGAGGTGATTAAATTCCTGCATCCGCTCAATGAGCGTGTCCCCGATGAAAGCAACGCGGTCGCCGTCCTTGAGTTGGAACGGGGTGAGAGGATTTGCTTGGGCACTAGAAAAAATGCCAAGCCCGAGGAATATGCTGAAAACAAGCTGTTTCATGGTAGTTTGCGTGGGAATCAAAGCGGTTTTGGCTGGGCGGTGCAAGTTCTTTGGGATTGAACTTTGCCGCCAATTCTGTATCATCCGCGCGTGCACACACTTCCCCACGCCCCACTGGGCGCGCTAGGCGCATTGTCGTCTTCCGCCGGTGACAGCCCTTTAGATTGGGTGGCGCTCGTTATGTTGGGTCTGTTTCTCGGCATCCTTTTGGTGGCGAGCATGTTCTATTTTATGGCGCGTCGGCAAATGAAGCAGATGCAAAAAGAGCGCGCCCTTGCCCGCCCGCCCTTCGAACAAATGATGCCCACCAATCTTAATCTCCCCGAACAATGGATGGCCATTCGCACCGGCAACGTGGCCGCCGTACAGGAAACCCTCGGCCTCTCCAACGCGCGCCGTTGCACATGGCAGGATGGGTTTCAAATTGCCGGTGTGGAGCATCTCTTCATTTCGCCGCCGGTGAACGGCTGGATTCTGGTGGTTGGCCCCGCCCTGCCCGCGCCGGAAGAAGATGTGGATTTTTGTTTTCATTTTCTCAGCCATATCAGCAAGCGCCTTGGGCACGTACAATACTTCAGCCTCAAACGCGCGCTCGGCCATCACTGCTGGGTGCGCGCCCACACCGGCCGCATTGAGCGCGCCTATGCGTGGTTCGGTGAAACGCTTTGGAATCAAGGCGCCTACACTGCGGAAGAAAAACTTTTAGAAATGGAATGCCATCCTTACGGCCGGGTTGTCGAAGAGCTGGATCAGCAGTCGATGAGTCGCCTCAATGAAAACACGGAGAACATCGGACGCCTCGCCGCGCGCTGGAGCCTCAACCCCGCCGCCGTGAAACCCGAAGTGTTCACCGCCACCGCCGGGATTACCGGGGATCTGTTCCCGGAACCCTCGGAATCCGAATAACCCAATGCGCGGCCCGCCGCGCCAACCAACTTGCAATTAAATTATGTCTTTTGAATTGGCACTAAAAGAGGTAGCCCCCTCATTTACCAGCGACGATGGAGTGGAACTAAAAATCCGCGCCATCGAATCCACCGACTCCAAAACCCTGCTCGGTTTCTTTAAAAGTTTGCCCGCGCCGGAGTTAATGTTTTTCAAACACCGCGTCACCGACCCCGAAGTCACTGAAGGCTGGTGCAACAATATCACCCTCGAATCGAACCTCCCCCTGCTCGCCCTCGACGAAGGCAAAGTCATCGCCGTTGCCACACTGCACCAAAACAAAGGCGGCTGGAAGCGCCACATCGGCCGCATCAGCTGCAGCGTGCTGCCCAAGTACCGCCAAAAAGGCATCGCGGGCAAACTCGTGCAGGAACTCGTGGACATCGGCCGCATGGCCGGCCTTCAAAAAGTAGAGGCCGAATTCATCGATAAACAGGAAGGCGGCCAAAAAATGTTCGCCCTCCTCGGCTTCACCCACCTCGTCAAACTCGAAGAATACGTGCAAGACATGCAAGCCATCAACCACGACTACGTGCTGATGGGCATGGACCTCAAGACCGACGAAGAATACGCCGGCATGGGCTGATGCCGCCGGATTACTGCGAAAACTGCGGCGCAGCCATCCCACCGCGCGCCGCCGCCTGCCCCGAATGTGGGGCCGACGAATCCACCGGCTGGGCCGAAACCAAATACGAGGACCCCGATGAAGAGTTCGATTACGACGATTTCGTCGCACGCGAATTTGGCGAAGGCAAACCGAAAATTGTCCCGCACGGCCTCCATTGGTTTTGGTGGCTCGTCGGCTTGGGCCTGATCGCCGCATTGATTTTAATGTGGCTTTAGAGACACAGATTCACACGGATTTTTTATTTGTGAAAATCGGTGCAATCCGTGTCTAAAAAAACCCAATCCATCCTTGAAACTTCAAACCTCAAACTTGAAACTCCCCCAATGAAACAAGCCATTATATTTTCATCCCTGCTTGCTGGAATTCTCTGCGCCGAAGATTGGCCGCAATTTCTTGGCCCGCGCCGCGATGGCACGTACCAAGGCAAACGCCTCCCCCAATGGCCCGCCGATGGACCAAAACAAATTTGGAAAATAAACGTCGGTGCGGGCTTCGCCGGGCCCGCCGTGGCCAACGGCAAGCTTTATCTTTTTCATCGCCAAAATGAAAAGGAATGGCTCGAGTGCGTAGACGCCGTCAAGGGAACTGTGATTTGGAAAAGCGTTTCCGATGCCACAT
>CAUZWB010000344.1:0-3374 GCA_963583525.1 Verrucomicrobiia bacterium
ATCGCATCGGCGGGCATGAGATCCTGCATCTTGCGCATCATATGCGCCATATGTTTGGGGTTGTTCTCATCCATATTCCCCATATCGCGCTCCATCTCATGCATCGCATTTTGGACGCGGGGATCATCCATATCCGGCATGCCATCGGGTTCGCCAGCGCCTGGCGCGGCCGCTTTGGGCTCGGCGGCACCTTTGATAGCGGCGAATTGGCTGACCTCTTTCACCATTTTTTTGCCGCCGCATTGGGGGCACTTGGGCTGGCGCGTGGGCTTGAGGCGGCGCGAGAGGAATTGAAAAATCCTCCGGCACTCAGGACAGGCATATTCAAAAATCGGCATCGAAATAAAATGACGTTTCGTCACCCCTAATTTTCACGAACGCGCCTCGCGCGTCAAGTGGGTTGGATTGACAATTAGCCGCCCAGCGATTAGGTTGCGGCATGATACGCGGAGGCGCGACGGCACTGATCATCACAATCCTGGCCCTAATGGGGGTCGGTTGCTCGGGCGATAAGGATAAGGTGGAATACTTTACCACCGATGAATTACTACTGAGCGACGGGAAATTTTTTGCCATTGGAGAAACCGAACCGTACACCGGCACGGTGGTGGATTGGCACGAAAACGGCCAAAAAAGTTATGAAGTGCAAATGCTCGCCGGCGTGGCCCAGGGCACGGCGGTTGAGTGGTACGAGAACGGCCAAAAAATGACCGAGGTGACGCTGAAAGACGGCGCGCCCACGGGGTCGTTGTTCGGCTGGCATTCCAACGGCGCAAAGCAATTCGAAATGCCGCTGCACGAGGGCCAACCGCACGGGTTGCTCACTGAATTCGACACCGGCAGCCGCCGCCTCAGCGCCACCCGTTACGTCGCCGGCCAGCGCGAAGGCGTGACCACCGGCTACAATGAGGAAGGCCAAAAGACTTGGGAATCCACCTATCGCGACAACGTGATCGAAGGCAATTTGATCGAGTATCATCCCAACGGGAAACCCAGCAGCCGCACGCCGTATGAGCGCGGCCAGCCCAAGGGCGTGGCCGAGGGCTGGTTTTTGGATGGCAAAATATCATGGATGGCTGAGTGGAGCGGTAAACAGCCAAGGGGCCTGCATCAAAACTGGCATCCTAACGGCAAGCTCAAGCGTAAACAAATTTTCAAAGACGGACTCCTTTCGCAGTTTACTGAGTGGCACGAAAACGGGCAAAAAACTTTGGAGGCAACCTATCGCGGCGCCGCGTTGGTGAGCCAAAAACGGTGGGATGCCAAAGGCAAGTTGCTGCTGGATGAAGGGGCCACCGCCGGACTACCGCCCGCGCGCAAACCGGATCCGCCCAAGCTCGATCCCTTATCTGCCGGCCGGCGCACTCCGTGGATGGCCGGCCAGCTCAATCGCGTGTACAAGGAAAAGGACGCCGATGTGGTGCAATCCGCCTTCGGCACGCCCGATGCGAAACAGGGCGACGTGTGGATTTACCGGAACCTCAATTTTGTTCTCGCCAACGGCCGCAAGCATCGGGCCAGCGCGCACTTTTATATCAGCAAAGGTAAAGTGATTTTGGTGGAAGAAAAATAATCACTTCCGCTGGTGCTGCAGAAACCATTTATATAGTTCAGGGTCGGCGTAGGCTTTCGTCCACGAATTGTGCCCTGCCTTGGGATCCACCGAAAGTTTAGGATTCGGATGGCCGAATTTTTTCAGGATCGCCACCATGCGCTCGCTCTCCGCCAGCGGCACCACAAAATCTTTCGCCCCGTGAAACGCCCACACCCCCAATGTGCGCAGCGCCTTGCCCTTCGCCCCGCCAGCGTTGTAGGCCCTGATAAAATCGCCGCCGCCGCAAATGGGCGCGATCGCCGCGAAGCGATCGCAATGCGTAAGCCCCAAACTCCACGTGCCGTAGCCGCCCATGCTCAGGCCGGTGAGATACAGGCGCGTTTCATCGGCGCGATATTGTTTCAATATCTGATTCAGCAGCGAGATGAGTACGTCATCATTCCACACCGTTCCCTTCGGGCATTGAGGGGAAACAATGATGAATGAGGAAACATTTTCGAATTCCTTTCCTTTTCCCTGATCCGCGAACTTGGGTGGGCCGTGCGCCTTCACGAGATCCAAATTGTCGCCGCGTTCACCCGCGCCGTGCAGGAAAAAAATCAGCGGCCATTTTTTCTCCGGCTGTGCCGCGTAGTCTTTCGGCAAATACAACAGGTACTTCACATCCAGCTCGCGCTTGGTTTTCACGATGAGTTGGTTTTTGGTTTGCACAGCAGCCGAAGTTGGACTCGCGTAAACGATCGTCAGAATGAGGGAAAGAAAAACATATTTCATACCGCGCCCAGCTTTTGCCGGGGACGGCGGGGCGTCAAGTTTTCCGTGGGCTTTTTTGTGGGCCTTTTTTGTCGGCTAACGCAATGCGCGGCGGAACATGTAGCCGCCGGTGCCCGTTTGCACTAGGTCCCAGCCTTCCGCGCCCAGATCGTTCATCAACTTCGCCTGCAACAGCCGGGGGCCGTCAGCATTGGGATCAATGGGCACAAATTTCATCCAACGCTGCTCCACATAGAGGTATTCCCAACCCGGCGCCTTGGGTGCCTGCGCCTGTCCCATCACCACAAACAGTGCGGTCGCCAACGCCGCACCAATTAAATAAGTTCGAATATTTTTCATCACGTCCGGAGCGTACCGGAGAACTGGCAAGACGCCAAGCTTATGCCAGTTTCAACTTTGGCAAATCCTGCGAGTCAATAAGGCCCACGGGTTCGCGCTTTGTGTTGACGACGATGAGGTCGTCGATTTTTCGGGTGTTGAAAATTTTCAGGGCTTCGACTGCGAGGGCGTCTTCGCGAAGGACCGTTGGCTTTGCGGTCATCACTTGGGCGAGGGGGAGTTCGAGCACGTCGTCGCCGTCATCGAGCAACCCGATGTCGCCGTGCAAGGCGTTGGCGGGATCGAGCAACACACTGGTGGCGCCGGTGCTGTTAAAAGTGGCGGCCATTTTCTGGCCGATATTGCCGCTCTTGCCGATTCCCACGACGACGAGTTTGTTCCGTCGCGAAAGCGCCTCAGCCAACGTCTCCACCGCGAGCGTGAACTGCGCATCGAGTTGCGCCCGCACGGCTTTGAGGCCGGCGAGCTCGATATCGAGCACTTGTTTCGCGAGCGCGAGCGGGGTTTTGGTTTTCGTTGCCACGCGCGGAAAATGTCAGAGGTGAGGCGGGACGGGCAAGTTTTGCATTGTCTGATTTTTTGTGCCGCCAAGATGGAAGGTAGGGCGATTTCTCCGAAACCGCCGAGGCGCGCTCGGAGAGCACGCCCTACCAAAATTTCCTTGGCGTCTTTGAGTCTTGGCGGTTCAAAAATGATTACCCCGAGT
>CAUZWB010000345.1:0-3362 GCA_963583525.1 Verrucomicrobiia bacterium
GGGGATGGAAATTTGTCGTTTGGCCGATAGCAATGTTTTCATACCCGTAACTTACAGTAAAACTCGCGAGTCGTCAACCAAACCAGTTTGATTTGGTAAAACTTGAGCTCATTGTGCCGGCAGCACAAAATCATCGGCGTGGTAGGAACTGCGGACCAAAGGGCCGCTGGCGACGTGGGTGAAGCCCATGACCTCGGCGGTTTTTTTGTGCGCGGCGAATTGGTCGGGGTGGATGAACTCCACCACCGGCAGATGTTTTTTGGTGGGCTGGAGGTATTGGCCGAGGGTGAGGAGGTCGCAGCCGACGGCGCGAAGGTCGGCCATCGCCTCGTGCAGTTCGGCTTCCGTTTCGCCGAGGCCGAGCATGAGGCCGGACTTGGTGAAAATTTCCGGCGTGCGTTGTTTCACTTTTTTAAGAACGGATAGCGAGCGTTTGTAAGTCGCCACCGAGCGCACTTCGGGGGTAAGACGGCGGATGGTTTCGAGGTTGTGATTGAAAATTTCCGGACGCGCGGCGAGCACGGTGTCGATGGCCGCATCGTCATCCAAAAAATCGGGCGTGAGCACTTCGATGATGATTTCGGGATTCACCGCACGCACGCGTTCGATGACTTTTTGAAAGTGCGCCGCGCCGCCATCTGCCAAATCATCGCGGGCCACGGCGGTGATGACGACGTGTTTGAGCTTCATCCGCCGCGTGGCTTCGGCGACGCGTTCGGGTTCATCGGCCTCGAGCGCCATCGGTTTGCGGGTGTCCACCGCACAGAAACCACACGCGCGCGTGCAGCGGTCGCCGGCGATCATGAAGGTGGCGGTGCCTTTACTCCAGCATTCCCAATGGTTCGGGCAGCGGGCGCTTTCGCAAACGGTGTGGAGGTTGAGGTCGTCGATGAGATTGCGCGTGGCAAAGTACGCGCTCGCCGTCGGCAGCTGCAACCGGAACCACTCGGGCAGGCGCGGGCGTTTTTGGGGTGCGGAAATGGGTTCGGTGACGGCGCTCATTTTGCTTTCCCGAGCCCTTCCCAAAACACCACCAACTCGCGCGCGCCGAAGTCCGCCAACACTTGGCCATCCACGGCGATCACCGGCGCGAGGGTTTGGCCGGAGATGCGTTCCATTTCCTCGAAGGCCTCCGGATTCTCGATCACATCGACCGTTTCAAATTCGATGCCTTGGCTGGTGAGCCAATGCTCCGCTTGACGGCACCAGCCGCATACGGGCTTCACGTAAAGTGTTACTGATTCGGGTTGATACATTTTGCGCGGCCATCATTGGCTTTTTCCGGGCTGCTGGCAAATCACGTTTTTGTCATTCCTCCGGTTTCCGCCACGGCGCAAGGCCAATGACTACGCCTGACACGACCAACGCCATGGCCGGCCAAAAGGTGGGCGTGATTTTTTCCCCAATGCACTGCCACGCCCAAAGCATCGCGAAGACGGGGATGAGGTTGTTGAACAACAACGCACGGCTGGCAGGCCAGTAGCGCAGCACGTGGTTCCAGATGCCCAGCCCGACGATGGTTCCGGCAAAAATGCTGAACCCCTGCCAACCGATGAGATGGCTCTTGAGCGCGGGTGGATTGTTTGTGATTTCCCAAATGACAAACGGCAGCAGCAACAGGCCCGCACGCCATGCCGTGTGCGCGGTGTACAGCATGCCACTGATGCGGCCGGACATTTCGCGCGATTCGCGACTGTAAATCGTCCACGACCAACTGGCGCAAAAGGCGATGACATCGCCGAGCCACGAATGGCCGTCCCCGGCAGCGGCGTTCAGCTTTGGAAGAAATAAAATCACAATGCCCGCCAGTGCGAGTAGCGCGGCGAAATATTTGCGAAGGCTTTCGCGGTTCAGCCGTGGGCGTTCTTCCAGCAACAGCCCCCAAACCGGCGAGGCGGCGAGGTATAGCGAGGCGTGCGACACAGGCGTCATGGTGACCGCCCACGAAAACCCCGCCGCCCATCCGACAAATAACGGCGCGCCGCGCACCCACAGCCGCCGATGCACATCCGGCGGCACGGCCTGCGGTTCGCCGAATATTTTCGTCCATCGCAGCAGCCCCAGCAACAGGATTCCCGCGCCCAGCAATCGTGTGCCGGTGGTCCACAACACCGGCCAATCGCGCACGAGATAGCCAATGGTCGTGTTGTTTGCGCCCCACACGATAGTGGCCAGCACGAGGCTGGCGGCGATGAGGAAGTTTTGACGGGGGTTACCCACTCGGCAAATTGACCATCGCGGGCTCGCTTCGCAAGCCAAACCGCGCTATCTTTTCGGCATGAAACATTCGGCCGAATTTCTTACCCTTGTGGAAGATGCCTTGTCGCGGGTGACCGAAATTTCCATTGATGAGTTGCCGGCGCGTTTGAAGGAAAACCCCGAGGCCGTGCTGCTGGATGTGCGCGAGGAAAGCGAGTGGACCAAGGCCCACGCGAAGGAAGCGCAGTATCTCGGCAAGGGCGTTTTGGAGCGCGACTTGGAAACGCGTTTCCCCGACAAGACAGCGGAAATTATCATGTACTGCGGCGGCGGCTATCGCAGCGCACTCACGTGCGACGCCGCGCAAAAGATGGGCTACACGAATGTGAAGTCGTTGGCGAAAGGGTATCAAGGATTGGTGGTGGCGGATTGGCCGATGGAAAGCTAGGGGAAGTCCCAAATCATAATTCCCAATCCGTGAAGCTATTGGGGCTTGAGGGTTCCTTGGAACTTGGTCATTTCCCCCGCTTCTCAATCATCTTTTTCAGCTTGGGCCAGTACTCATCGTCCACCATATAGCCCACGCATTCTTTGGCACCGCAGTTGCAAGGGTTTTCGAAGGCGTCCACGAGGTCGTAGTTATAATTGTAAACCACCTCCTCGCCTTTCCTAATTGTTTTGAGGGCGCTGATCCACACGCGATCTTCCTGCACATCGGATTCGGCGTTGGCGGCGCAGCCGTGGTTGATATAGCGCGCGAGATTCCACGGCACGTTGCCATCAATATCAAAATATTTGTTGATGGTAAAAACGTAGCCATTGCCCTCGGCAAGCTCTCCGGCCGCTTTCTTTTTGGTGAGCGGACGGCCGATGTATTCGATGATGCGCGTGCCCTTGCGGATGTCGCGTTTCGCATATGCGCCCACGTTGTGAATGCTCGATCTCCTAAAATCCAGATATTTGTTTTCCACCTGTAACTGCATCGGCGCGCATTGAAAGGGCTGAAGGCGGCAGCGGTCAAGCGGCAGTTATTCCACTTTTTGCATTGGCAAACCGCGCCGCGCAGTTTGCAATAGCCGCATGCAACGCACCCTCGCCCTGCTGCTGGTAATGCTGCCACTTTGGCTCGCCGCCGCGCCGCCGAACATTCTGCTCATCGTCTC